>DAHZQE010000064.1:0-6208 GCA_027409005.1 Ferrimicrobium sp.
GGTTTTCTGACCCCCGATGATTTAGCGAGCGGTTTGAGACAGGTGGAGTACCTGGCCGATCTAAAAATTGCAACGGTGGCTTTTCTAGCGCTCTCGCTAGAAAAGCCATTGTTGCTAGAGGGTGATGCTGGTGTTGGGAAAACCGAGCTTGCTCTGGCGTTGTCGAGGCTCTTCGGGAGTGACCTTATCCGGTTGCAATGCTACGAGGGGATCGATTCCACCCAGGCCGTCTATGACTGGGACTATGCAAAACAGCTCCTGCACCTACGCGCTACCGAGGCCGTGGGTGTGCAGACCGACCGTACCTCACTAGAGGCTGAACTCTATGAGGACCGTTACCTCGTCGAGCGCCCACTGCTGCGATCGCTGGGTTACAGCGACCCGTCTCGGCCGCCAGTCCTGCTTATCGATGAGCTAGACCGTGCAGACGATGAGTTTGAGGCCTTCTTGCTGGAACTGCTCTCTACGTTTGAGATCACGATCCCAGAACTTGGTACTCGACGAGCGCTGGTGAAGCCGATAGTGATTCTCACGTCGAACCGTACTCGAGATCTTCACGATGCTCTGAAACGCCGATGTCTGTATCTATGGGTCGACCACCCAGCCTTTGAACGCGAGGTCGAGATCATACGACTTCATGTACCGGATGCGAGCGAGGTGTTGTCTGCTCAGATTGGCGCCATCGTGCAAGAGTTCCGTCGGCAAGGTCTAGTTAAACCACCAGGGATCGCGGAGGCGATCGACTGGGCGAGCGCGTTGACAAGCCTCTCGGCGGTCGAGGTCACTCCGGAGTGGCTCGAGATGACGTTAGGGGCTGTGATCAAGTATCGTGAGGATGAGGAGCGGCTTGCCTCCATCGGCGTTGGAACGCTGATCAAACAGGCCTTTGCTCGGTTTGGTGCATGAAGCCTGAGGAGTTGATAACCGGTTTTGTCGAGCTCTTGAGGGTGCGTGGGCTCCGCGTACCGGTCTCTAGCTCTCAAGATCTCCTCGGTGCACTGGCTGTCGTTGGTATTGACGACCAGGAGCGAGTGCGCGAGTGTGCTCGGGCGACCCTGGTGAAATCCCAGAAAGACAACGAACTCTTTGACAACGTGTTCCGTGAGTATTTCTTTGGCCAACATCCTGATGAGGAGGTTCCTCGGCAGGTTACTGTGGGTTTTGACTCCCAAGATGCGCCTGAGGCTGAACAGGATGATGATGGTCAGATGCAGCGTGTGGTTCGCTATTCGGCCGTTGAACGTCTACGGTCGGCTGACTTGCGCTCGCTGGAGGCTGCTGAACGACGTGAAGCCCTTCGCTTGATTGAGCGTTTTCGATTCTCGCCTCCACTCCGGAGGAGCTACCGCTTCGTGAAGAGCCGCAGCGTGCAGCGGTTAGACCTATCGCATACCCTGCGGCTTTCGGTTGCTACTAGTGGAGAGCCGATCCGGAGACGGTTTCTAAGCAAAGGTCTGCGTTCTCGTCGGTTGCTCTTTCTGGTTGATATTTCAGGCTCCATGCACGCTTACGCTGAGGGACTCCTGCACTTTGCGTGGGCAGCCCGACGAGCTTTAGGCGATGTTCATGTCTTCACGCTTGGAACGCGTCTTCATAACGTCTCGAGAGCACTTGATGTGAGTGATCCTGATCGAGCGATGGCACAGGTTTCGTCACTGATTGACGATTTTGCTGGCGGCACCCGACTGGGAGCTTCCTTGGAGACGTTCAACATTGAACATGGGGCCCGGGGGGTGGCGCGTGGTGCGATCGTGGTAGTGTTCTCCGATGGTTGGGATCGTGGCGATCCGCAGGTTATGGAGGAGGCGATGGGGCGACTGTCGCGCTTGGCCAAGAGCATTCTGTGGGTGAATCCGTTGGCCGCCGCCACCGACTATGCACCCTTGGCTCGTGGCATGGCTACCGCGCTGCCCTATATCGACGCGTTGCTGCCCGGAGAGAGCGTGCGATCCTTTGAACATCTCGCGAGGGTAATCTGTAGTGAAGGAGAGCTTCAATGATCGAGGTAATCGAGCGAGTGTTAGCGTGGAGGGCGCAAGGGAAGCGATGCGCGCTAGCGACCGTGGTCGCAGTCGAAGGGTCTGGCCCCCGTGAACCAGGCGCCCTGATGGCAGTGAGCGAAGACGGTGAGGTCGCAGGATCCGTCTCCGGTGGGTGCGTGGAAGGAGCGGTTGTTGCTGAGGCGCTGCAGAGGCTTGACGCTCCTGAGCCGGTGTTGCGAACCTTTGGAATACTTGGTAGCACAACGCCCAGGGAGGCCACGACCTTGGCCTTCGGCTTCTCAGATGACCAAGCTGTAGCGGTCGGCCTGACCTGCGGTGGCACCTTTCACATTCTGGTGCAGCCGGAGTTGCCAAACTACCTTGATCGACTGGCTGAGGCGCTTCGAGAGGAGACTCCATTTGCTATCGCCACTGTTTATGCGGTCAATGAGGATCCGGGTTCGTATTTCGCCGATGAGAACAGCGATGTGCCGGTTCCAGCTGTCGGCTCCTCGCTTCTTGTTCTCGGAGATGGAGAGGTTGTGGGGAGTCTTGGCAATCCCGACCTCGATCGTGTCGTCGCCAGAGATGCGGTGGGGGTTCTTAGGCAGGGGCAGGGTACGAGACGCGAGTATGGCAGGAAGGGACAGTCGCGCTCGCGCGAGGTAGCGGTCGTGATGGCGGTCTCTGTTGAGCCTCCGAAGATGTTGATCTTTGGTGCAGTGGACTTTAGCGATGCGCTTGCCCAAGCAGCAAAACTGCTTGGCTACCATGTGGTCGTGGTCGATGCCCGATCAGTCTTCGCCACGAAGGAGCGATTCCCAAAGGCTGACGAGGTCGTGGTTTCATGGCCAAACGACTACCTATTCGAGTGTGGCGCGACCCTTGATGAGCGTGATTCGATCTGCATCCTCACTCACGACCCAAAGTTCGATGTTCCAGCTATCGAGGCCTCGTTGGCGACTAAGGCTGGCTATATCGGTGTTATGGGCTCGAGGCGCACCCAGGAGGATAGGATGATGCGACTTGCGGCTGATGGCGTCTCGATCGAGGAGGTACGAAACCGAGTCTCAGGTCCGATTGGACTCGATCTTGGGGCGAGAACGCCTCAGGAGACGGCAATCTCGATTTTGGCGGAGATCATCGCACGACGGGAGCGTCGTATGGCTGGTCCGCTTTCAGAGACCCAGGGACCAATCCATACTGAAGGAGTGATGACCTGGTGAGCGTGAATCGATATGGATGAAGAACTCGCCTCCACCGGCCTGGTAGTGCTGGCTGCCGGCTTCGGGAGTCGGTTTGATTCGTCGACGCATAAGCTGTTGGAAAATTTGAACGGTCGCCCCATAGTTAGCTGGGTGCTGGAAGCCGCAGCCAGCGTCGAAGCAGGAGCGCACTTTGTCGTCACTCAAGACTCGAACCTTAGCTCGCTGTTGCCGGCTAAATTCATCGAACTCCGAAATCCGAGCCCCCAAGACGGTCTTGCAAGCTCATTGGCACTCGCCGTGGATGCGGCAAGTGCCATGGGTCTTTGGGCGGTTACGGTTGGCCTCGGAGATCAGCCACTGGTGCCGGCTGAAGCATGGAACGCGGTGACGAGCACTAAGACCGGTGGGGTAGCAATTGCTACCTATGCTGGCGTCAGGGGGAACCCTGTTAAGATAGCATCATCGGTCTTCGGGCTGTTAGAGCGTCGTGGTGATGTCGGTGCCAGAGCGATTTTCCACCGAGTCGAGGCGGTAGAGGTCCCTTGTTCGGGAGATCCCTTTGATGTTGATACTCGTGAGGATCTTGAGCAGCTGCGAGCCATAGAGAGGAATTGAGATGGAGATTGTAAACGAATTCACAGTGCCGGTTGGTGTCGATCAAGCCTGGGAGATCTTGACTGATCTCGAGCGTATCGCTCCGTGTCTTCCAGGGGCATCACTCTCCTCGGTCGAAGGCGATGAGCACAAGGGATCCGTCAAGATTAAGGTCGGTCCTATCACGGCAAACTATGCAGGTGTTGCGCGCTTTGAGTCGAAGGACGTTGACAAACGGATTGCGGTCCTGAGGGCTGAAGGGCGTGAGACCAAGGGCCAAGGTAACGCGAGCGCTGTCGTTACGGCACGCCTTATTCCTGATGGCGACAGTACACGAGTCACAGTCGACGTGGACCTGACGATCGCTGGGCGCGTGGCGCAATTTGGTCGTGGAGTCCTTGGTGAGGTATCTGAAAAGCTGATGGGCGAGTTCGCCACTAGGTTGGCAGAACTGATCGGACAGAGTGGATCCTCTGAGCCTGCCGAATCAGAGACTTCTGAACCCAGTGCTGCTGCGGAGGCGACGGAGTCTCGTGCAGAGGAACCGGCAGAGCTCAATGCCATGCGCGTACTGGCCAAGCCGATAGCAAAACGGCTTGCACCTGTCGCTGCTGTTTTGATCGTCGTAGCAGTCTTGGTTCGTAGGCGTGGACGCCGGAGCGCCTGAGGGAAGCTGGACGCCAAGCGCAGATGACCGTAGTTGGGTAGAGCAGCAACTTGGTCGTGGGGCGAAGATTCCATTTCGCGCCGCACGGAGGTCGTCGGATGGTCGTCCGATTGTTATCGAACTGGCGGCGTTCGACCAAGAGGGTACCCCCCAGTCAAATTGGTTTTGGCTAGTTGACCGACAGCTCGTGGCGGCGGTCTCTCGACTCGAATCCGTTGGTGGTGTACGTCTCGCCGCATCGGCTGTTGATGCCGCAGCATTAGATCTTGCAAATCGGAGCTATCGTAGCGGGCGCCCCGAGTTGGCCCACATGCAGGGCAGAGGCGTAGGTGGTGCTCGAGCTGGTGTAAAGTGTCTCCATGCGCATGTCGCCTTCTACCTGGCTGGTGGCTTTACTCCGGTAGGAGTTTGGGCTATCGCGAGGCTATATTGGTCAGATCGACCACTCTTGGAGGCTCTGGTTGGAGAGACGCTATGCGAGTCATGAGCGCCCGGATGGCGGAATGGTAGACGCAGGGGGCTTAAACCCCCCGGACCTTTGGGTCATGCGGGTTCGACTCCCGCTCCGGGTACGTTAGCCGTTGCTGCACTGCTGGAATACCAGTGGGGGTATAGTTGTTGTAGGTTACAGAGAGAAGGGAAGTAGATGACAACTCGAAACTTAACAACACTGGACTTCAACGAGACTATCGAAGGCAATGGAATCGTCCTAGTCGACTTCTGGGCAGCATGGTGTGGACCATGTAGGGCCTTTGCGCCAATTTACGATGAGCTGTCTGCGGAGCATCCTGATATTGTCTTTGGGAAGGTCGATACTGAAGCACAACCTGAGCTAGCGCAGGCGTTCCAGATTATGTCGATTCCCACCCTGATGGCCTTTCGCGATCAGGTGCTCCTGTATGCACAGCCAGGTGCGCTGCCGCGGCAGGCGCTAGCGGAGATCATCTCGCAAGTCGAGGCACTTGACATGGATGAGGTTCGTCGTCAAATTGCAGAACAAGAGGCGGCGGTCAAGTAGCGGGACCTAGGACCGCTTTTATGGGCAAAGCAGTTGAGCAATACCTTGGGCCAGATGAGGTGCTAGCCTACGGCGTTTTTGGGTCTCGAGGCTTGGATGTAGTGTATCGTAGCCCAGGGTCAGAGGTTTACCCGTGGGCTTCAGTGTCGAAACTGGTAGCTGCACTCGCGGTACACGTGGCTATTGAAGATGGCTCCTTGCAACGGACATCACGAGTCGGTGACTTCGAGCTATCGGTAGAGGATCTGCTTTCGCATGCCTCTGGGCTCGAAACCGGTGCGGTCGGGGAGCCGAGACTTCTTGCCCCGCAACATGTTGAACCATCCCGTCCTCCGCATGAGAGAAGGATCTATTCCAATATAGGCTACGAACTGTTGGGACGTAGCCTTGAGGGATCGTCTGGAATCCGGTATCAAGACTACGCGATAGAGGCGGTGCTGCAGCCAGCTGGGATGACCGGAGCAGGTTTCGTATCGAGGTCAACTGGAGTCACGATCACTGCGCAGGAGGTGACCGGAGCCGCGTTTGGACTCCAAGGGACGTTAGCTGATCTCATTGGTTTGGCTGCGGCGTTGTGTTTCGAGGTGGTGGTCTCTTTGGAGTCACTGGTCGCTATCAGGACCGTTTTCCTGCCGGAGTTGTCGGGTGTCCTTCCGGGCTTTGGACACCAGAGCCCAAACTCTTGGGGTCTCGGAGCAGAGGTGCGCGACCACAAGTCTGCACACTGGATGGGGGCACT
>DAHZQE010000107.1:0-6480 GCA_027409005.1 Ferrimicrobium sp.
GCCCCAGTCCCGCGTTTCGGTCCGTAGGCGTATGCTGTGCAACGCGGACTCGCGAACCCGCCTGTGCCTCGAAGAACTCTCGAGAGGATGTAAGACAGGCCCTGCGAAGCAATAAGGATGACCGCCAAGCCGCTCCGGCAAAAATTTTGTCGCAGCTTTCGCTAGGCTGATGCGGCACGTTCTGCAACGTCGTCAGTCTGGTATGATGTGTAACGGTATACAGTAGCATGATGGGCCCAGCACCGAGCATCTCATCCAGGGTGGATCAGCAATTTAGTCAAGTGAATTGTAAGTCCTCCATGTAGACAGTGAGCGGTCGAATATTCGCGGACAGAGCAATCGTAAAGCCTGCTGAACCGGATTGGATATGATGGAGAGTCTCTGAACGGGCCGTCAGTACCACAAGGACCGATAGAAACGCACTTCAATGAACTTCTGCGAATAGTGGGTTGAATAAGACTTCAATTTGTCTCAGTACTGCCTCCGGCGTGGTGCAGATGACGAATCTCGTTCGCGGCACGCGGCGCCGTGCCTCGAAATAGTCGAGCGTGCATCCATCTCACAGCGCACAGCTGCCCCCTGATGACAGGCGCCACACACCACCTCAAGCACTCGCGGCGTTTGCGACATTCGTCTTAGCGAATTAGCACAGCGCGTGGCACCTGTCACTGCATCTGTTCTGTTGCGTCGAAAAATCGCACTCCCGGGCCGGCCGCGCGAAATCCCTTGGACACGGTCGCCTACGTCGCCTCATCCGCAGCAAGGGGTACCCTCTATTGCAACTTCATCTCCTCAAACCTCGCCAAGCTCTCCTCGTATGCCCTCTGCTCGCTCAAGAAAGCCTTGAGATTCTCCTCCTCCTTCTTTCTCACGTCCTCCCGGACACTCTCGCCCAAGCTCCCAATCAGCTTCTCCTGCTCCTTGACCGCATCAGCAGCTTTAGCCACCTTGGGCTTGATCCGCTTGATCTCTGCATCGGCATCGACCTTGCCAGGCAGTTGCAGGAACACCCTCGCATCTACTGAGACCGGGTACACTGCGCAGCCGGCCGGAACAGACTCATCTTGCCTGAGGATGGTGACAGTGCCAATGTACTTGCCTGAGAGTGTCTTGATCGATGCTTGCTCGCTTGATACCACGGCGTGTGCGTGGCTAGAGAGTGGTTGTACGTATGCCTTGCCGTCTTCTTTGACATTGTAGTCCTGCAGAAGCGAGCGAACGCCCTTCGAGCAGCCGAGCACCAGCTCGTATGCGTCACTGCTGTCCGCATCGTCAAGCTCAGATTCGTATTGAGGGTACGACGCAATGACAATACTCTTCGTATTGTCGTTCGGCCTCCTCGGCAATCGTTGCCAAAGCTCCTCGGTCAAAAACGGCATGAACGGGTGCATCATCCTCAGCCCACCATCAAGCGCAGTGTACAGCGTATTCCGCGCGCTCGCACTCTCCTCGGCGGTACCATCTCTGATGATCGACTTGCTGTTTTCGATGTACACATCACACAACTCGTACAGCCAATAATTATGCAGGGCCTGCGTCGCCTGAGCGAACTCACGCTGGGCTAAAGCTGTATTGACCTTCTTTGCGGCATGCGTGAACTTATGCAGAATCCAGCGCTCCGGTAGCGATTCTCTGCCCGTCTTGCCAGCTTGGGCAGGTGGCATGTAATTTTCGGGTAGGTTGCCGAGGACAAATTTCGTGGCTTGATAGATCTTGTTACAGAAGTTGCGATAACTGCGCATGACCTTGACGTCAAAGTTGATGTCACCTCCGCCTGTAGTGTAGTTGATGAGGGAGAAGCGGAGAGCATCGGCGCCGCATTCGTCGATGCCGTCTGGGAAAGCCGACCTTTGCCATTTGGTGGCGCGCTCCACTTCCTTAGGTGCCAGGTTGCCGACTGCAAGCTTGTCGTTCAGTGCCTTTAAAGTAATACCGTCCATGATGTCGACTGGATCAATGACATTTCCGAGCGACTTGGACATCTTGCGACCCTCCGAGTCACGAATGAGTGAATGACAGTACACCTCAGTGAAGGGCACCTTTCCAGTCATCTTGAGACCGAAAAAAATCATACGAGCCACCCAGAAGAACAGAATATCCCAGCCAGTCTCCAAGATGCTTGTCGGATATAGCTTCTCGAAGTCGTGCGTCTTCTTCGGCCAGCCAAGAGTCGAGAACGGCCACAATCCAGAAGAGAACCAAGTATCAAGACAGTCAGGATCACGCTCAAGGGTGAAGTCCTTGCCTGGAAACTTCTTCTCGGCCTTTGCTCTGGCCTCATCCTCGGTCTGAGCGCAGACCCAGTATTCAGGCTCTGTGTCGTACTCTGGTCCGCCCTTGACCTTGACATACCAAGCAGGTACCTGATGGCCCCACCAAAGCTGTCGAGACAGACACCAGTCATCGATGTTCTCCATCCAGCGGAAGTAGGTGTTCTTTGCCGTCTCGGGCATGATCTTGATCTCACCGTTCCTGACAACGTCGATTGCAGGCCCAGCCAAAGGCTTCATCTCCATCCACCATTGCGGCTTAAGCATGGGCTCGATGACATCCTTCGATTTGCTGCAGAGGGGGATAGTCATGGCATTGTCTTTCTTGCCGACGTACAAGCCGAGCTTCTCAAGCTCAGAGATCACGCTGTAACGGACATCGAAGCGCTTGTGGCCTTCGAAGGGTCCTGCATTGGCGTTCATGGTGCCATCGTCGTTGAGGATGTTGATGAACTCCAGGTTGTGCTCCTTGCCTCGTCGGAAATCGTTCAAGTCATGCGCAGGAGTGATCTTGACGGCGCCAGTACCAAATCCCATCTCCACGCTCTCATCACCAAAGATGGGAAGCAGACGGTCGACGAATGGATGCTTGGCTTTCCTGCCAAGCAAGTGCTTGTATCTAGGATCCTCGGGATGCACAGCTACACCTGTGTCTCCCAGCATCGTCTCCGGACGGGTTGTTGCAACCTCGATGGTCTCATTGGTGCCGTCAATGGGGTATTTGAAGTTCCAGATGCTGCCGAACTCAATCTTCTTGTCGTAGCCGGGTACATCTAGCTTGGTCGATCCAGCGAGCTCCTTCTGATCGACTTCCAGGTTCGAAAGAGCAGTAGTCAATTTTGAGCACCAGTTTACGAGTCTGTTGGCGCGATAGATCAGGCCCTCGTCATGAAGCTGCACGAAAGTCTGGCGAACGGCGGCGGATAAGTTTTCATCCATGGTGAAAGCTTCTCTGCTCCAGTCCATCGATCCACCCAACCTCCGCATCACCCTGTTGATCTTTTGGTGGTACTCCTCCTTCCACTCCCATACAGTCTCCACAAACTTCTCACGACCAAGATCATGTCTGGTCATGCCGTTTCGGCGGTTGTACAGCATATTTTCAACAACGCTCTGCGTCGAGATACCAGCATGATCGCATCCTGGCACATATAGGACAGTCAAGCCCTTCATACGATTCCAACGGATCATGGCATCTTGTAACGATGTGGCAAGAGCGTGACCGATGTGCAGTGCACCGGTAACGTTAGGTGGAGGAATTGAGATGACGAAAGAGCCCGGTTCCTTGACCTCGCCTTCAGGCGTGAAGTCTGGGTGATGGAACCCCTCTTTCTCCCACCAGTCATACCAGGCGCTTTCCACAACAGAAGGAATGTAAGCCTTGTGGTACTCATCGTCTAGTGGCTTAAGTATCTTCTTCTGTCCCTTCGGCGTGTCCTCCTGGTACGGAGGCAGCTTCTCCTGCACCTTCTTAGGCTCCTTCTGCTTTGGTTGCGACGCCGCCTGCATCGCCTTCTGTTTCTCCTGCTTCGCCGCGAATTTGGCCGCCTTTTCCGCCTTCTGCCGCTCTTTCGCTAACTCTTTCGCGGACTTCTGCTTCTTCTCACCGTGTTGGTCGCCACCATCCTGTCCCGGCGCATTGTGGCCCTTGATGTCGCCGTTGGCGGCCTGCAGAATCGCAGACTGGGTCTCACTCGATAGTGGAGGCGGCTGGCCGGTCACCGGACCAGTCTTCTCGCCAGTCGGGTTGTGCGAAGCGGCGTTCAACGCCATGGTGGAACAATGGTAGCCGGTACCGGGACGAATGGCGTACAAGGCGCGCCGGAAGAGCGCTTGGCGAAGTATCTTGAAGTGCGTGGTTGATGAACCGGGAAGTTGTAGGATGCCAGGGCACCGCAGTGCTTTGGAAATGACCGGGAGCTTTCAACGAGCTCCTCGTATGTTATCCGAAGGGTTGCTGCTCTTATGTTCGACTCATAGCAGAAGTAACAAGCCGAAAGATTGATAGCTTTAATTCGGAGGACGGAGCCCACCGGTAGGGCTGAAAGGACCTGCGCGAGTCATGCTCTGTGTGTTGGACATCCCGCTCCAAAGTACGCTTTTGCCGCCAATCACTTTGCCCCCATCCACATCTGATTGATTCCTGGGGTTTCCGCTCAACATCCATTGAAATTTGAGGCGCCTGCTTCGTGCGTCTGCATCTACATCGATACGGTTCTCGGAAAGACGCAGGCCCGCCAACTCTTCTGGGCGGTCCATATTGTAAATCACCCCTTCCGATCAGCGAACTCCCAGCCATTGACTGCTGTGCAGCGCATCTCGAGTGCTGCAGACCTTCTCGAGCAGTGTCAATTTGTGGCCTGAGGTCTTACTGGTCGAACGCGATTTCCAGGACCAAGCCAAGACTCACTCCCGTCCTTGTGCCTGTGGAGATGCTAGACGAGAAGGAGCTTACGCTCCGCCCCATTGTGCAAGAGAGTGTCCAGCACAATGCACGAGTATGTCGACGCCACGCTTACCTGATGTCACAAAGGGTGTGATTCTGACCACTTCTGTAGACCATCTCAAACATCCGCTCCTTGACTGCATCCCTCTTTGGAGTAGCAGCAGGCACACTTGGATTGGAATCATGGCCTGGCTTCATATTCTACTTCATCGGCACCGCAATCGTTTCGACGCTGATCTACGTACTGAAAGCGGAGAGCAAACCTCAATCCTACTTCTATCGGCCGTTCGGGGATCTCTGGGCTGGAGATATGTTTGGCGGTTTGATGTCATTTGTACTCACTTGGACACTGTTCTATGGCCTGTGCAAGGCCTGACTGTCAGGGCTGGGATGCAAAGCGCCACGAAGGAGTCTTCAGCGCTCGCGTGCGCGTCAGAAGGCTGTCTGCCATAGCAGATGGCTAAGCATGCGCCAAGTCACCGCACTAGACATCATTGCCTGGAGATGTGGCCGAATACGACTAGAATAATCTGACGAGCTGGCGCCCGGCTGCTATATACCTGAAGCCGGCATGCCAGCATGCCGCAATTCGAAGCTTGGCCATGCGCTCCGCATATTCAAGACCGGAGTGGACGGGCACAAGCTGGGCAGGTTCTCGCGCGCGATGATACAGAAAAGCATGGTAAAGGCACCTCTGGCGTTCAAATCACATGCAATCGGGCGCTGCTAAACCAAGTTGATCTGAGGGAATGTGAACTCTTCGAGCCCGCAGTCGGGGCGCGTTCGGTGGCTCATTGCACAGACACATGTACCTGCTATACCTCGCGCCGTAGACCAAAGTGCTCCTCCCGTGTCTTCCTGCGACCTCTCAATGGTAACTTTTGACACCAGACAAACCATAGTGCCGTCAAATTGGCATCAGCCAATCAAATCCGGTCAGGATCGTGAGCTGCTAGCGGTTGTACCCGTAATTGTCTTCAACTTCGGCCATCCCGAGAACGTCGATGTCATCGTCCGTCAACGACGATTTTACTATGCTAGGTTTGAAAACGCCGCTGAGGACAGCAGCACAACGGATCGTGTTGCGCAGTACCGTGAAGTCAACTACATCTGGATTTGCGCGAGGAGCAGCTGTAAAAGCGATGGCAACTTCATCGAATTCAGAGACAGGCGCAAATTCGAAGGCGAGCGTGCTTTCAAATCCACTAAACCTGCCCAAATGGTCTGTACTGTGGTCCTCGCAGACACCAAGTATGATAAGAGCTAATAGATTTACAAGGCTCGAACAAAACTCCCATCTACTCAAACCACCCATTAACAACCATCTAATCTACAACGACCCGCTGACCGTCCAAATCGTCGGCGGACCTAACGCCCGCACAGACTACCACATCAACGAAACCCCCGAGTTCTTCTACCAATACAAAGGCCGCATGCTCCTGAAGACAGTCGTACCGGAGACCAACGAATTCCGTGACATCTACATCAACGAAGGCGAACTGTTCCTCTTGCCACCAAATGTTCCCCACAACCCCGTAAGGTTTGAGGACACGGTGGGAGTTGTCCTTGAACTTCCACGGCCAGCGACGAGCCTGGATCGGTTGCGATGGTACTGTAGGAAGTGTGGGGAGAAGGTGCATGAGAGCAGTTTCTATTGTACAGATCTGGGGACGCAGATCAAGAAGGCGGTTGAGGACTTCAAGGCGGATGAGAAAGCGAGGACGTGTGGGCGTTAGGTCCGCCGACGATTTGGACGGTCAGCGG
>DAHZQE010000144.1:0-7168 GCA_027409005.1 Ferrimicrobium sp.
GAAAGGAAAGAAGCTGACATGTTGTGTGCCTCTAGGTCTTTATCAAGAAGCCGATTTCGTGGCGAATTTCCATGGATGTCAGCGGGATCCAAATCGGAGATGCGATGAAGAGATGGGTCCGCTGATGAGTCGGTGGAGGGAGCTGAGGGATCAGGAGAGGCGGTAGAGGAAGCTCCGAGGGTTTCGCGTTGATGCGGAGGGATCCGGTGGCAATGGGACGTTTGTGATGCCGTACTTGGGAAGGTCGGGCATAGATTTTTCGCATGGTGTTTGGGCGTTCAAGATGGACAGGCGTCCTGAGTGGCAACTTGGCGATGTCCCCGCGGGGCATACAGTATGCTCTGCGAGTCTCAGACCTGCAAGGCTGTGGGCTTGGGCTAGGCTTGTAAGTTGCGGACCATGAGCAAGCTTCTAATCCATTCCCTTCCGCCGGCGCGCTATATCCTCACAAGAGTTCAATGTCTTGTCCCAGAGGTCCGGACCATCTGGCTTCGGCCGTCTTGCTGCTACATTCGGCCTGCCCACCTGGCACAAGATCAGATGCTCTTTCGGCGATTCCACGCTACCGAGTTCCTGAAGTCGAGCGATCCCGGATCGAGGCGTCCGGACTCCTTGTCGTGGGCTCCTCGGCAGCAAGTTCAGACCGCGGACAGCCTGCAATTCCCGGCACCCAGCGGAAACGCTGCAATCCGTTTGCGGGCGAGCAGAATCCTGGCGTCGCTCTGAGGCCGCCACACGGCCTGGCTGGCCACCACGAACTCCTGAGCCGTGCGGTCTGCAAGCCCGGCTACCCAACGCAGTTATCCAGCTGCGCGTTCGCTTGGGGCTCCGTCTCGGAGGTGCTGTATACAAGTACCTTCGGCTATTTGATGTGAACGTATCTATTTCTCACATGGCTCTCATCGCAAATCGCCTCAAATGACACCTTTGCTCTCAACACTGGCCTCATCAGCCCAGTTCTTGTCCCGGAAATGACGATAATTTGGCCGCGCGGGAGGAGAATGGCTTCAGCAGCGGTTGCAGAGAAGGTGGATTAATCTCCCTTATTGGAGTCCGGACGGATACAGACGGATGATATAGCCAGACCATATTCGCAGAGACTGCATGAGCTCAAAGGAAAGACTGGGTCCTCTCATATTTGATTCAGAAGCCCACGGGACGGGCTGCACGCGGAAGAGTTGTTCGTGAGCTCTCAGTCTGGGAAGTTCAAAGCGCGCCACCTCACGCTGCCTTACCGTACTGCTGGGTTATTGACTCTCTGGATGCCCTCGTGGTGCTACCCGCGGGTTACAGGGAAATCGAGGGCCCAGTTACAACGAGCCTCGCGGAAGCGCTTGAGAATCTCCCTCCGAGATCCAAGCACGTGAGCCTGATTGTCCCTCGTGAGATGGATTGATTTCCTGTGCATTTTCCAGAGCGATGTGGCCGCGAAGAACGACCAGGTTAGCCGCATGTCCAGCATCTTGGCAAGAACGAGCCGCGCGGCTGTCTGGATGGGAAACGGCTCCGGTACCATCCAGTGCGGGCCTGAGTCTTGCAGAGACCATAAGACACTGCTCTTCATAGAGCGAATCTACCGCCGTGGACTCCGCCAAGATCCATATGTGTGGTGGGAGAGGTTCATGGGTAGTCAAAGGACTTGCCGCCGCCGAGAAGCTCAACATGGACGCAAGCAAGCCTCGACTACCACTTAGAGTCGACCGGCCCTCCTGGCCCTCGGAGTCCAGTTCACCGCTCGAGACGAGTCATATGCGAAGCTGTGTCTGCCCAACTGTCACGCTGGCATGGACAACAGCCAGGGCAGGCACTCAGCATAGAGGAATTCGTCATTTCATGATGTGATTTTCCGAGGTGCGGAAACGCGTATCCATCTGCAGCAGGGGATCGCGAAGCTGGGCTGTTGTCAACTTCGAGGGTACAAAGCTCAAGATGAAGGCCAATTGCTAGAACCAACGGCGACATCATCAATTTTCCTCGATGGCGCCGTCTCACGGGATGCCTTGCCCGGCAGGGCAGGTCCCGCCACATCGGCAGCAACCTCTTGTATGCAATGTCACACAAGACCGCCGATCATCTCCTCTTCACTCAGTCATACACGCCCTTGGTCCTGGCAATCCGACACCACTCCGATAGCGCTGCCTCGCACATCGGCCGCACCACCTCCTTCTTTCGAACCAATACCGCGAGTATCTTCGAAAGCTCCTGCATCACCGTCCGCTTGATCAAACGCCACTGCTCCGCTTGAGCCGTCTCTCCCACTTCCGGCCTTAGCACGGTCCGCATCGCTCGTCCGGAACCCAGGATATCAAGGTACTTCTTACCAGGCTCGAAGTACTTGTTCGTGCTATCCAGGGCAGTCTTCGTCCAATCTGACTGTTCCGCCACGTCCTCCATGCTGAGATTGAGCTCCGTGACCCAGGCTAGCTGGCGAAGGCGGGAGAGAAGCACCACCTCGCGTTCGACGATGTCGAGGCGCTTCTCTGCGTAGTGCAGGACGTCAAGCCAAGAGGTGAGATCGGTATGTTCGTAGGGGCCCAGGTGGGCTGCGAGCAGATCCGCTGTTGCGGGCAGTCGATCGGTGTTGTCGATCAAGTCGTACAGCGCGAAGGTTTGGGGCAGTTTACTTGACGCCGGAAGGACTGTTCCCATGTTCTGCGGCGCAGTTAAGAGATCTCGCATGGCGTGGAGGCAGCCTGGATCAGGCTTAAGAAGAACGGATGTAGAAGTGGTGAAAGGCACTTGTTTGACAAGCCAGAGTGCAGTCTGAAAGGGGAAAGAGCGCGCATTCACTGGGAGCAGAGCTGACCTTGAAGCAAACGAGCCGCTGCTGAGGGCGAGTTCCGTGAGTGTCTGATGGCAGTCGTGTGAATTTCTAGGTTCTGTCTGCCGTTCCCATGCCACATCCGTTCCGCTGTCCATGGTATCACAGCTTCCCTCTCTCTCTCCCGCTCTACCGTGATGCCTCACCATGCACACACGCTTTTCGTATTCAGCCCCATCAACCTTCCTCCTTCTTGATCCGCCTGAACTCCATCTCCGCCAACTTGACCGCGACGTCCGCAACATCACTCCCGACCCTCCAAGTCCTCAACGTAACACCCCTAGGCTCCAGCTCCCTCCTCGCTTTCGCCAGTCGCTGTTGCCAAAGGTACTCCTTCTTGCTCATGCCGGTCTCACCGGGTGTACTGGGCAGACTCCCCGGCATGTCGCCAGAATCATCAAAATTGCCCGACTGTCTATTAGACGATCGCGAGGAAGTGCTGTACCCGTGCACGGAGCTCGGCGTGGCGTTAATGCCGCGTCGGGCAGGTAGCGGCGGTGGTCCAGCACGTGGAGTAGGATCAGGATCGCGAAACCGTGATTCTCCTGGACCGCCGGAAGAGGAGCGAGTTGTTTCGGAATGAGATGCGGCGGATTGTGAGGAGTCGTTGCCGTACCAGTAGTTGCCTGCCGCGGTGGCGATGCGCTCAGTGAGTTTTCCACGACTGGGAAGGGGTGGCTTGCTTTTTGTCATTGTAGGTGATTCTTGCCCCGTCGCCTGTGATAGTGGGGAAGGCGTGTAGGTCTGCAAATTTGGTGGGCTGGGAGAGGGCGGCTTGTGCGGGACTGGTGGTGTCGGACCATCGGCTTGGGAGAGCAGGAGAGATGACGGCTTCACCGCGGCGGAAGGCTTACGAGGTCTTGGCGGTGGTGCTTTGGCAGCATTTTTATCGGGCGCTAGTGAAGTATGAGGATTTGGTGATGGGCTTCGCAGGGCAGGAGGCTTAGGTGGTGGCGAAGGTGTAGGCTTGGATCCGTTGCCAAAGGGAGCTGGCGAAGATGTGTTGCGATGAGTCTCTATCCAAGGCTTACCCGGCGCTGGCTCGCTGAGATCGATCAGGTTTTCGTGCGCCGACTTTGGCATCTGAGTAAGCGGCTGGATACGCTCCGACCGCCGTGGTGGAGGTGGCTTTGGTTTGCGGTCAAGCGCTCCGTCAAAGCGTTCGAGCGCAGGTGCATCTGGATTGATAGTCCGCCGTGCTTGTCTGGCTTCCTTCTCCATGTCGGCGAGCGACGCCGCTATTGCCGCTTGTAGGTCCGCGTCGTCATTGCGGATGTCGTCCGGCCTTGACAGTCGCTTAGACTGACCCAGCGTATCGCCGCTACGGTTACGGGAGTGGTTGCGCGATTGTTTGCCCCCGGCTGGCGGGCCAGACATGTCGAAGTAGCCCGTCCTTGCTGGAGTGGTAACATCTCGAATGAAGATGCCAATCACTCTTCCGGGATTCTCAATGGCACTGTCCGTGTAGACTTCCAGATCTGCTTCACCACTGTCTCCGACCATGATGAACTTTCGATCTGGGAAGTCTCGAAGGATTTTGTCGATACTGGATTTCTTTCGCTCAGCAACCGGCTCAAAAATACCAGCGAGCAGTCCGCTGTATTGCTTGAGGTGAAAGGTCCCTTTCGGCAGATGCGCCAATTTGAAGAAGCTGGTTAAAATAGGGTACAACTGCCATGGCGAATTCGAGACATAGTGCATCTTAACGCCCATGTCGTGGAGCGTGTTGTACCACTCACGCACGCCTTCAATCGTGAGATCGCCAAGCTCGCGGATAAAGGCGTTGCGCACGACCTCGGTGACACCCATGCTGATAGCCGAGTGCTTGACTGTGTCATCGATGTCGCTGATGAGACTGACGCCTTTGGGCGAGATTACATGCACCTCCTCGGTAGTGGAAAGCCGATCAGTAGCCAGGATTCGTACGTGAGTGGGCACAAACTCCAAAGCGGCTCGACATGTGAAGTGGCCGGAGGGGTCAGTGTAGACAATCTGTTCGCGCGAGTCCTCATCATTGTAGAAGAACAGCTTGATGGGGCTGTTCTGAATACCGTTGTGCATAAAAGGTCTGGCACGATGCAGGAGATGAGCATTTGCGACGGCCAGCTCGGCCGGAGACATTCGCGATGGCTGTGCCCATGATTCTCGCTTCTTCACTGGCTCGACTGTCGGCGAGCCTGGCGGCGATGCAACGCTACTGGCACCCGATGCGCGATTGCCGACTCCTCGCAGGTCTGGCGACGAGCTTCGGCTTTGCGGACCATACACGCTGTCGGCATCCGAGGCTTTGCTGGGTCGCTCGCTGTAAACTCCACGCTGTGCATTGCGACGTTCCAGCTCACCCCGGCGCACAATCTTCTCGGTCTCCAATTGGATGAGGTCCTCTTCCTGCTTCGATAAGCGTTCGGGACTCGACGATCTGCTGGACGGCCCGCTCGAGTATCGAGAGTCGCTTTGCTTGGTAGAAGGAGGTGCAGGTACACCCGCAAACTGTCGTAATGCACCGATAGCCAGTCGCTGCTTCCGCGTATGCGGTCCTCTGTGTGGTACGTAGACCCATCCCCGCACATCTACATCCACCACGGCGTTCACATCTCGGCGCTTGTCCCACTGCTGCTGCCAATACTCCTGCTCAGACCGTGGGTTGCCGGTGTCTTGAAAGACTTGGGTCTTGGTATGCTTCCTTGCGTAGCTCGGGAATAATATTAGCTCCTCGTTGCCATCCCTAACCACAGCCGCTTCCGGGAACCCGCCACCGTCCTTATCGTCGTGGCTGCCGCTTCTGCCTGTACTGTCACCACTGAAATAAATCTGCCGCATCTCATTTGCAGCCTTCAGGTAGCCCGCAAACTTCCTACGCCTTGACCCCTGCCCAACCGCATCGTAGCTTTCCGCACCGCCATAGTTACTACCGCGTCCATAGGCCAATCCGGAGTCGGATCCGCTGTAGGCCATTCTCCCCGGTCGCCGCGCAGGCGCACCATCTTTCGACAGTCTAGGTCTCGGGAAAGCGAATCCACGCCCTCTCAGCTTGGCGAAGACAGCACTTGCTGCTGGCTGGCGCTTGCGGAAGCGTCTCGCGAGGATGAAATGCCAGATACGGGACTGCGCCCGTTGCTTCAGGGATGGCAGGTAGAAGTGCTGGAGGTCCCAGAAACGATGTTGTGTTCGTAAACCGGCATTCCTTAGTGCTGCCTGAAGAGGATGGGGATGATTCGGGTGAGGCTGCTTGGCGAGGCCTAGGAAGTACTGTCGCCAGGAAGAGGGAGCCACTTTCGAGGCTGACAACTACTGCCTACCGCAGCTACTGAGAATTAGCTGGTGTGAGAATTCTATACCGTTGTGTCGACAGGTTTTAGCAACGTGCCTGAGAAGGGCCGGCCTTGGACGCAAGCCTACGTCATCGCGCGTCCGAGCTTTAGAATGTGAAGATGCCAGAGTAGTCAGTCCTACACTTACTGCAACATACAATACATATGCACCAGGCCGACTCTGTCGAGCAGGCTCGGGGGATATTAGTCGTAATCATAGAACATGCCATTCCCTGATCTTGACCGCGGACCCGCTCTGAACCAGTTCGGATGTGCTCCTCCAAAGACGCACATCATTCCAGCGGCTCATGGTTACGCCTTCGAAGTCAAGAAAGGCGAGCACTTCCGCGTGGTTGATCTCTACGGCGAGCAAGTAGTCGGTATAGTTGTCTCTCCATCACCTTGGACGGGGATACCCGACCATGCTGATCGAGCACCCGTATATTCAAGACTTTGCCGCCTGGGTCCAAGACACAAATCTGACCGAGAAGCTCTCGATGGCATACACTCGCTACCACCTCACAGGCGTCTGCCCGGGCATTGGCGACTATCTTTGGACCAACAAAGACGAGCCGATTCTCAAGGTCGTGGACGACACCGTACATGTCCACGACATGACCTTCATGTCCTGCTTCCCGGAACTATACAAGAAGAAGGGCATCGAAAATCATCGGTCTTGTGCGAGCAATATCGCAGAGGTCATGAAGTCCCATGGTATGGACTCGTACCTGGATGTGACCGATCCCTTCAACATCTTCCAGAACACTCCCAATTACAGCCTAAAGCGACTTGGAAGCAGCAAGCCGGGCGATTACATCGAGTTCAAAGCGATGAAAGATGTTATCTGTGCAGCAAGCTGCTGTCCTTATGATCTCGATGGCTTCAATGGCGGGCACATTACTGATGTCGCGGTGGTGACCGGAATACATCCAGAAGACAGCCAGTGAGTCGAACAGAACCTCGATGCATTATCTCCCCATTGGTCTTGCCATACTATGTGCCCGTAGATTTCTCCCCGCAGCAGCCTGGATAACGA
>DAHZQE010000148.1:0-12591 GCA_027409005.1 Ferrimicrobium sp.
CGCGCACCCAACCCCACCTTGTACGAGCCTTGTAGAGTGCTTGTTACGAGACGAATTCTAGTTATCAACAAGCAATCACACTCCTGGAGATGAGTTGGTAGTAACACGAGTGCTGGAGCCCGCTGCACGTTTACAAACCGGCATTCAATTGCATTCTTTCGCGTCTCAAATGCAGCCTCCAAGCCGGAAATGGTTTCTCGGTTTCCTGGGCGTGGCTCTCGGTTACATCATTTTGAGTGGCATCGGTCGTCAGATTACGCGTAATGCTACGAGAGTCCAGCAATTAGAGAACTCAGAGTGGGTGGCGAGCGGGAAGTCTTGGTTAGACCGGCAGTCGTGCAGGTGGTTCGGATTATGCGGCACAGTCCATATGCTGAATAAGGGTGGATGGACGTGGAAGTCGGCAAAAGATCCTAGACCCCCACAAATTCCGAAATATGCGCCGTTCTGGCAGTCCGGCGAGGAGGATCCTGCATCATGGTCAGAGGAGGAGAAGAGACGGCGCGTGATTCCAGACTATGTCTTTGACCACGCGCCATATGTGCATCTTTTCTCCGGCGAACAGTTCCGGCCTAGCGATATCGCAGAACACCTGGTTCACACCTCACCATTCATCAACTTCACTGCTATCAAGGAGATGGAGCACGATCGCAATCTGACCAATCTCGGAGAGCTGAATGCGATTGAGGACGGCTCTAACTCTCGCTATGTATACCTGCAAAGCAACGACAACGTTGAGGAGCACCCGCACTGGCTTACAAGCCGACATAACATTCCGAGCGTTCCCGAACCAGACTTTGGAGAAGGTCATCTATACCCGTGGCCGGAAACAGACATCGAGAAGCCGATCACCGAACCACAGGACCAAACGCCGGCACCAGGTAGTGACGAAACGGACGTGGACATGAGCGGAGTTGATCTGCTGCCAATCGGTCCAGTGCCAAGCAAAAACGGGCGTTGCGGCGGCAACAGCGGCTTCACTTGCAAGAACAGCAAATTTGGGGAGTGCTGCTCCATCGCTGGCTGGTGTGGAGGAAGCGATCTGTACTGCGACACGCTCTGCGATCCGCTGCACGGTGTCTGCAATGACCCGCTAAATCCTCCCTTTGTTCCGCATGCGGACCTGCGCAAGAGGTCAGCTGTCCGCACACGCAAAGCACCACCGCTGCTCGGAAAATCGAACGCGCCGGCTATTTTGGTAGTGGTGCCGAAGGACGATGGCGTTGTCGACGCCTTCTGGTTCTTCTTCTACTCCTTTAATCTCGGCCAAAAGGTCCTCAACATTCGTTTCGGCAACCACGTTGGCGACTGGGAGCATGTCATGATCCGCTTCAAGCACGGCAAGCCCGAGGCCATGTTCTTCTCGGAACACAACTTTGGCAACTCGTACACATGGCACGCCGTGGAGAAGTACCTGCCGAATCCTGACGGAAGTGGCACAATGCTTGGCACGCTGGGAAACAGCACCATCGAGAAACTGGCCAAGCGGCCAGTTGCCTACTCCGCCGTCGGCTCGCATGCGAACTATCCAACAGCCGGTCTGCATCCATACATCTTGCCCTGGGGTCTTCTCCACGACCAGACCGATCGTGGCCCTCTCTGGGACCCCGCCTTGAACGTCAAATCCTTCACCTACGACTGGAAGAACCGGACCGCTCGTGC
This sequence comes from Ferrimicrobium sp., assembly GCA_027409005.1. Lineage (GTDB taxonomy): Bacteria > Actinomycetota > Acidimicrobiia > Acidimicrobiales > Acidimicrobiaceae > Ferrimicrobium. Next base: position 1,663 of record DAHZQE010000148.1, read on the forward strand.
CTCATTGCTCAATCCGCTTGCGCCCACAAGTTGGTTTGATTATGCCGGCCACTGGGGCGACAAGTACTACCCTCTCTCCGACCCCCGCCAGTACCGCTTCGCCGGCCAGTACCACTACGTGAACGGTCCAACGGGTCCAAAATTTAAGCGACTGGGTCGCGACAAAGTATGCGAGAGCTCCGGTGAGTGCCGAGTCCACGACTGGATCGGTAACCATCGACCGAAGAGAGCTCTGCCACCTATCGAGGGCGACGAGGAAGGTGGTTTGCCCGGAGGTAATAGCACGGACGCGATGCCGTGAATGCACTGCTTCCGAATTGTTCACACGGCGCACGAAGAAGTCGGGGACTTTCTCGCATTGCTGCTGGCGGACTGGATGGAACCAATGACTGATGGACTTTATGATACCCAAGAGCTGGTGCTGGAGAGGCGTTAACGTTAAAATGCGCTCGCTTGCCACGCGTGGATACGCATGGAATTTGGAGACTACATACATGGAGCGCGCCCCTAGGTGGCTGCCCTGGGCTACACTAAATGAAACAATGACAAATACATCGCAAACATCGCAAACCTCTCTATTCGAAGTGCACCTCAAGGAGTAGGAAGGTTTGGTTGCTCGGTCGACTGCTAGGGCTTGCGACTACCTAGACAGCCGTTTTCGGCGAGTAGTGCACACATCCAATGCCGACATCAACCGCAATGACGTCCTCATCGTCGCTATCACTTTCGTCTGCCGCTTCGGCCATCTCCTTGTCTTGGAGAAGGCTTCGAGGGGTGGCCGATGGCTTGTCACATTGCAGCATATGATCGCTGTGCATCGATTGGGCGCGACTCAAGCTTGTTCAATGCCAGTGTCTGACTAATACCTTGATATTTTCCTCTTAACATCGCTAAGACGAATGTAGGCAGAATCGATGGTATTTGAATGTCTGGCCAGGCAACAAGGTGATTAGGTAGGATAAAGAATCGCTCTGAAGGCTAGGCAAACCGCTCAATCTGCTTCTCGTTCCAGTCGTAGAATTGCGCCGAAATACCGCTCCCTCCCTCAGCCTTGGTCTTCGTCGCCGCCTTTAGATCATTCCGGATCCGCATGACCCGACCAAAAGGCACAATCCAACCGCCCGAATGCTCCATTGTGATCTCCGGAGACAGACCGGCATATAGTTCGGTGTAGGCGCCGTTGATCGGCGGGTACAAGATGAACAGTTTCAGCAGCTTGCCAACCAGCCATGACTGGTTGCGCCACAAGTCCGAGTCGAGATTGCCTAGATTTAGCGAAACGCTCAAGATACCGTCGGAAGAGGGACCGTGTCGTTCAGCGTACTCGCTGCCTTGAAGGTAGTTACCTGCTTTGCTAATGGCGTAGGCGGTGAACCAGCCGACGCGTTTGTGGTAGTCAAGGTTGTCCATCGGCACACCACCTTTGGGAGCAGCTGGAGATTCACCGGCTGAGGAGCTGAGCCATACCACACGAACGGTACCGGCGGGCTCTTGTCGGGCAGTAGCGGCCAAGATCGGGGTCAAGAGCTTGGTGAGTAATTGTGTTCCGACGTTGTTGACGCCCAGCTGAAGCTCGAAGCCTTGGGCGCTTTTCGCACCCTCGACGGGCTTCATCACACCAGCATTGTTGAAGAGGACGTGCAGCTTGCTCTCTTTGGCGAGAAACCGATCAGCGGTCGACTTTATGGTGCTCAAATCCGCCAGGTCAAGTTTGAGGAACAGGAGTTCACCCTTGGATTGCGGATGTGCCGACTTGATGTCGCTGATGGCCTTCTCACCCTTCTCCTGGGATCTGGCAAGGACGTACACCTTGGCATTCTTCGAGTACAGCATGTCTGCCAGAAGCTTTCCGAGACCAGTATTCGCTCCTGTGATCATGTAAACCTTGCCTTTTCGTTAGCGCCATGGCAAGGCTCGTGAATGCGCGCATCGTCGCACCTTGCCTGTCAGCGACGGCAAATTCTTTTCTGTGAACTTTGGCTTCGGAGGAAAGACTTGGGAAAGCTGCACTATAAGTGAAGGGCCCGACATGACGACCGAGGTTGGTGGTGGTTAGTTTGTGTCTATTGCGGTGGATGGCGGGTGGAAGGATCTGTCGAAAGTTAAGTAGAATGCGTAAAGGTTTGAGTTGCCATGCACCAGATGGTCGTTGGATGATGTTCCTCGAGCCATGCTGGGCTGCCTGACGCCGATATATAGAGAGTGATGAAGCGTGCAAAGTACCGAGTGTAGCGGAGCATCTCCAAGCCGCTGCATCGGCCGAAAGTCCGGGATGGCTTCTGGTGCGTTCATTATGCGGATCAGTGAACATGTCGGCCTGTGACTAACACGTCGCGTAAAGACTCGAGGCTCGCTCAGGCACAAGGTATCACTTTTCCACGTCCTGCAAGGCGATCAAGAGGCATTGCAATAGTGCCGCTGGACGAATAACCACGATGTTGATGACGTCATCCTTATTAATTGCTCTCGCTTGCAGTACGTCCAATTGAGCAATCTCTTCGAATCTGAGGGCTGGCAATCCTTCATGGAATAGCAATCGTATCCTCTAGACTGATAATGGGTAATGAGCGATGGTCTCGAATGGCATGGGCTGACAGCTCGGCAGTTTAGTGATCTCGCATGCTACTGTGTTTCCTCGCGCCTGCAGCCTTGCTTACTCAGGACGCGGATGGAAACTGCACCTCCGTCAGCCAGCATCCACCGTGACCAGCTACATGGCGAGGACGGCTGAAGTGGTCAGTGTCGTGAGGTCTGCACCTCAGAGAGCGTCACCGTTAGCAGCATCCCATAAATTCCAAATACTGATTTGAGATCGTGCCGAGGCAACAGGTCTGAAGTGAAGTGAGCTACACATTGTTCTGCCCTTCGCGGCATGAGGTTTCCAAGCGAGCGTACAAAGGCGTGGTCGTAGGAGGCGCGGCCAGCATTTACAGTCGCACCGTTGATCCGGCCGTCCAAAATGCCTGTCCCTGTTGTAGGAGCAGGTCTGCGGTCCGAGCCCGTAACTCAAGATACCTCGCTCATGTAGCCCCATTTTTGGACGGCGACCTGCAGAGGCGACAGTCGAAAATAAAGATGGCCGCCAATTTGTGATTGCTTGAATCGTGGTGTCCCTTGGGCAAATGGTCGATAGAACGAACATGGTGATGTGGCTGAACGAGAATACGTCCATAGATGCGAATCATTGAGCCAGCGTTCCTGACCTACTTTCATACCGAAGAGCTCGTGTCACTTCCGAGCGTGGCGATACTTCTGCCAAGATGGCTGAAGAAGAGGCTGTGGCCATGCGGTTGGGACAGAGCACTCTCCTTGCTAAGACGGTGGGACCTTGCATGCATGCAACAGATAAGGCTGCATGCACGCGCAGCGCTGACAGGTGGCTGCCAACAGGCCTGCTTCGTGCCATGGCATTATGCCTGGAGGTCGCGTAGCGGGAGCGCGGATGGAGTTGTCAAGAGTTGCAGAGGACTGAGGCGTGGGTCTTGCGTCGAGCACGCCAAAAACGCGATGATTGAGTCATCAGAAATGTCAACCTGATGGAAACTCATCCAAAAGAGCCGTAGACGGTCCGATGTGGTGGCAGACGCCGAAAGTAATCGCGCGGTAGCTTATCAAGCTCCCTCTCGCGCAAATGACGCGAGACCGCGCAAGTGAGGGGAGGGTACGTAGCAGAAGTAACCACCAAAAGCGTGATTGGCAAGGGGCGCGAGGCTTGTGGCATCAGGCGTGACACACCTTGCCTTCAACGCTGCATGTTTATCCCTGTCCTTTCCCTGCTCTTCATCGCAGACATGACCGTTTCATATCTGCAAATTGGAGCAGCCAGCTTTTCATGACGCAGCGACTTCTCTCAGTCACCCGGGCCGGATCAATAGCAGCGTTGACGGCGGCGTACAGGCAACCGCCCAAGCAGCTCCTGACCTCCTAGCACGAAAGCTAAAACCTGCTGCAACACCCTCATCATTCATCCGCCTTCATTCCGAACAACGTTCACCCGGGCCGCAGGCGACTGAGGTGCGAGCAACGACCGCGTCGCCGTCAGCCCGCTCCACTTCCAGGCCTTCTGCTCGAGGCATCTTGCGACACCCCTGTTGTCGATCAAGCAGTGGTGAGCTCAAGATTACGGCGATTCACAACATACCCGTATCCTGAACGGCCGCATAACAGCAGCACATGCCATCGAAGTGACGCGCGGACAGGGCCAGCGATTGTTTGCTGGGCTGCCTTTGTGCCTCTCTCCGATAACCTGCCACCCTCGGACGCCGCCACACTCGCCGCGCCGCCGCGCGATAATGGCCTTCCAACAGCCTCAGCAAAGGCCGCAGGCACCGCGCCAGGTGTCGTTCAGCAAGGAGCAGACCGCCATTCAGGTGCCGGCTTCACCGGTACAGCGGCGAGGCGTGGAGGAGTCGCAGGAATGGATCCTCTTCTCACCGCAGACGGCCGATGGATCGCACACCTCACAGACACCACGTACGGCGACCGATGTTGGATCGCTGCAGACACATGTCCGATCACAAGCCGGCTTGAGCAGCGCAGAAGAGGCCACGTGCCAAGGTACGGAGATCGACGACGACAATGCTGAGCTGGACAGTCTCGACGACGGCCTGCATGCATTTCATCACCATCCGTTCTCCTCGTCATCGCATCATCATCTGGACAATAGCGGAGACACTGTGCTACCAACACACGATGGCTTGGGGACATTTCCGTCAGCAGCTGGGTTACAGGAGCAATTTTGGCAATTTGAGCGGTACAATCCGCATCGCAGGAGGCATACTAGGCGGCGGAGCAGCATTCAGCGGAGGCTGGACGAAGTAGAAGAGCAAGAGGAGCATGATGTGCTGGACGAGCGGACGGCGCGCATCGAGAAATGGAGGTTGGAGCAGAGCAAGGCAGTGCTAGAGGAGATTGAACGCGAAGCACGGAGAAGGCAGAGGAGGATGAGTCGCATGAGCGGGGCGAGCGATTCGGCAGATCTGACGGCGGAAGTGCGAGAGGTTGCAAGGCCTCGGGTCGACTCTATCGTGGACGCGGCGCAGCCTGCCAGGCCTGCTCAGCAGCCAGAGCAGTCGCACGAGTCGTGGTGGCAGCGGATTACGCGCAGAGTGATCCAGGACCTCATCGGGCTGGACGAGAGCACTCTATCGGTCATCTTTGGCGAGGAGTTACCAGCCGACGCTGATCCCTCACCCACACCTACTGCACCGTCTCCGTTAGCCCGAGCAGCGGCGCAGGAGTCGAGGTTTACCTTCCGCGATCCCGCGTACAGCTGGGAATTAAGACTGATCGACCGCATCGCTAAAGAGCTCGGCGTGCTCGTTCACCAACTCAGCGAGCAAGAACAGGCCGGTGTTTTCAGCACCTACGCCCGCGATCAGGCAGACACCGAATATGCCGGCCTCTCAGTTCAAGCCGCCGGACAGCCGCGCCAGCCTTCTCTGAGGCAACGCAGGCGCAGAACTGGCAACCACGCGGGCCAAGCAGCTTCTGATGCCCTCTTCGCTCCTACTCTGCCTCAGTCACCCCTGACACCCACGGAAAGAGTGGATACGTCACTGTGGGGCATCGACGAAGAGCCCAGCCAACAGCTCCAGGAGGACGAGGCAACTAGACAGGAACGAGAATATTGGGAACGCAACATTGACATCAACCTGGTCTTCACATACCTCAAGCGGCGCTTCGCATCCAATCCATCCCTCGACAACTCCGAGGAGCAGACAGAAAGCGGTCCCTTACCAGCTTCCTGGACAACCAACCCCGCCTCCGCGCTTGGCACGTCCCCCGAGTCTCTCCGCCGTGCCGACCTCATCCGCCGTCAACACCCACTGGTATCACGCGCTGCTGAGCGAGCAGCAGCGCAGAGCAAGCGCGCAGAATCGCTGCTCAAGCGCCATCGTACGCAGCAGCTCCTGCAAAAGCGACCCGGAAGCAGCAGCTGCGCGAGCCAGAGTACGAAACGGAGTCGGCGAAGCAGAAGCGGGAGCTCGAGGCACTACTGGCTGGACCAAGGGAGTGTGGGCAGTATCGGGAGCGGGCCCGCCATGAGCTCTGGACTGGGCGCCTGGGGCGAGGTTTGATGAGTTGAGATGAGGCATGAGTGACGTACGAACCGACGTGGAGACCTGAATTTTCACCATGGCTACACTTAGAAAGCCACACTTTGCATAAGAATGCGCGATGGTAGATGAGCACACGAATATCCTCAGGCCTGCGAAGGCTACATTTCTCCTTTCCGCTGGCTATTTTCCCATTCCAGCGAGGTAGTCCTCCGCTCCCATCTCCGCTAGCCTGTGGTCTTTCTCCCGTACCTGCGCAGCCGAGTCTTGCATGTACCGCTCGTAGCCTCTCTGGATTGAGGGGATACCACTGCCTAATATCCTCGCGGCCAACAATGCAGCATTCACGCCATTGTTGACACTCACAGTCGCCACCGGCACGCCCTTTGGCATATTCAAGATACTCAGCACACTGTCCATCCCGTCGCCTATGGTGGGCTTGATCGGCACACCTATCACGGGCAAAGGCGTATACGCTGCCGCCATGCCTGGCAGGTGCGCAGCGCCTCCCGCCGCTGCGATGATGCATTTGATGCCGTTGCTGGCCGCTGAGGACGCGTACTCCGCCATCCATGATGGTGTCCGGTGTGCTGATGTGATGCGGACCGTGTACGGGATGTTGAAGTTCGCCAGCATCTTCAGCCCATCCGCGAGCTTGGGCAGATCGGAGTCCGAGCCCATTACCACGGCGACCAGCGGCTGCACCTGCGACTTCTTGCTTGAGGCTATCCTGGGTTTTTCGGCGTCCACGAAGTCGATCACTGGCTGGATCATCGCTTCTGCCTCTGCCATCGTACCGGCGCATACAGTCACGTGACCCATCTTCCGCCCCTTCCTTGCTTGCCCTTTGCCGTAAAGGTGGATGGCTATTCTGGCGTTCTTCGCTGCTTCGTTCGCGACTTTTAGGTGGGAATCCGGCTCGTTGCCGCCCAGAATGTTCAGCATAATTGACGGCTCCCTCAACTCCAGATCCTTCTGCTCCAGCGGCATGTCCAAGATCGCCCGCAGGTGCGCCAGATACTGCGATACATAGCAACCCTCAATGGTGTAGTGGCCCGAATTGTGCGGCCGTGGCGCAATCTCGTTGATCAGCAGCTGGTCATCGGGGAGTAAGAACATCTCTACGCCAAAGACTCCCTTGCCCTCGAAGCACGCCACAGCATCTCGCGCCAGAGCCTGGGCTTTCTCGTTGACGGTGTAGGACACGCCACGCGCCGGGGTGTAGGTGAGCTTGCAGATGCTATTCTCGTGGATCGTCTCGGTCGTTGGGAAGGAGAGCACTTTGTCCTTGGTCTTCACGACCATGACCGCGAGCTCCATACGGAAATTTGCCCACTTCTCAGCGTAGAGCATCTTATTGCCACCGAGTGCTTCCAGAGCGACTTTGAAGTCCTCTCTGGATTTGACGGGGTAGTTCCCTCGCCCATCGTAGACTTCTGTGCGCGACTTGAGCATCAGTGGCAAGCCGAGGGTTTGCGCCGCCTTCTCAAGTTCTTCGGCACTCGCGCTACCCAGTGCCAGTGATTGCGCAGTTGCAACGCCATGCTTTGCAAGATGCTCCTTTTGCATGTACTTGTCCTGGATGGTTCTGATAGTCTTCCAGCTGGGCTGCACATCTGTCGTATCTGAGATTTGCTCCAAAATGTGCGTATCGACATGTTCGATTTCGACAGTGACGACGTCAGAGTCTGCAGCGAGCTTTTTGATGGCTTCCGGATCTTTGAACGAGCCGTCAAGATGATTGCCGGTGCTGTTGATTTGCTTGGCAGAGGAATGGCCGTTGTCCAGGATATTGACGGGTATCCTCATCAGGTTCGCGGCCTCGACGAGCATCGCGCCCAGTTGGCCGCCGCCAAGGACGCCGACTTTCTTGTCCATTGTGACGGCAATGCGAATTTCTGTTATTGCATGTTGTTGAATTTTAAAAAAGGTACATTTGCAGATTCAAGCTTTGACGATCATTTTGGAAATGGAAGTGGGAAGCGCCGGCAGAATTTTGGGTGGCTTTGGCTTCACGGCTTAAACTGGCTTTGATAGGTCATACAACAGACATCACATCACTCGCCAACTAAGCAGGGGGAGCATAGGGTGTGGATGAAAAAATTATTCACGCAGACTGCATCTCACGCCCAGCTAGAGCTGCCGCCCATGCCTACTGAACATCAACCCTCCTGGATCCACTAGTGATACACATCGTTTTCTTTGTCCGCCCGAAGACGCCAGACTCCTCGCTGAATATCAAAAGCAAAGCATATCATATCACCCATCTGTAGCTTGCGTACCGCCCAGCCGTCTCTGACTTGCGGATGATTTTAACGACCTGACCTCGCCTCAGCCCCAGGTATCTGGCCATCGGATCGTCCATCCTTATTCGCGGCAACTGCGTCTCCTTCAACCTGTACCGCTCGAGCAACCTCTTCTTATCCTCCGGACTGAGCAGTGTGTGCTTCGGGACCAACTCGTGTCGGCTGATGTTCACCAAAAGGTCCTCCTCCCTGAAGATCTCAAGCACAGTCGGAAGGATCGAGGGAATGATCTTGAGCGCGGAGCTGGTCGGTGCAGCTTGCGTGATGTAGATGCCAGTGTGGTAGTTCTTTTCGTGCAGAAGCTGCGCAAATTGTTTCAGCTGCTTGATGCCGACGCTTGGATCCGGAGAGAACTCGATGCGAATCGTGCCAACGTCTGGCGCGGGATCAGGGTTGCCGGGTCGGGGTAGCGGGGTGTATTTCTTCAGCATCTCGGCGGTCGGCCGCGCTACGATCGCCATCCTCTGCCGGTGCACCTGGCCAGTCTCGTCGCCGAACTGGGCGACAAAGTCTGCGAGAGAGATGTTGCACTCCTCTTCCGTGAGCTCGTAACCCTGCCTGTTGTCAGATGGAGTCCACGCGACGCCTGAGTCACCAACGTACTCTATCATAGCACATCTGCTTCGTCGTTCGATAGATGCGCCATAGCCGCGACCTGGGATTGCTGTCAGTGGATTGTTGAAGTATTCACGGAGTGCTGTGCCACCGACTGCTCGGCGCTGTCGCCGGACATTTTCGCAGAACTCTTAGCTATTTCGAAGTGTCCAGTCGATGTCCAGTTTCGAGGTAGATAAGATGGGGTGGTGGGTGTTGTTTGTCTGGCGCAGATGTTGCTTGCGCAAGCCATTCACCTCCAAGTTCACGAACTCAGATTCGCATCGCGAGGCGGCTAGTCCCGCAGCCACACGTGCGTCAAAGCGCCTGCCACGCGCGCTCACTCGAGGAACTTCACCCGTACATCCCATGGCTTCAATACCGAATTTGAACACACTTCGGACAGGACGGCGAGGCCCAAGGCTCCGCGGAGGCCGTGGTGGATCAGAGGCGCCAGGTCACGGTGATGGTCATGGGCGCGATGTGGAGGCAGGGAGAGATGCCATCATTCAGCAAACGGATCAGGATGCAAGCAGCAGCCGGATCAGCGCTGTCGAGCTCGGCTATCTGGATGACCCGTTCGCCAAATTGTTGTTAATTGAAGGCGCGCAGACTCCGCGTCGCTATCCCATCATCAATCGTGGCACTTATGTGCGGACGAAGGCGATCGATAGGCTTGTCACCTGCTTCCTGCAAGCTAATCCTGATCAGCCAAAGCAGATCGTGTCTCTGGGCGCTGGCTCAGACACACGATTTTTCCGCCTAGCTGCAGAGTTGGCCGATGACAAGCAAAGCTTAGCGTACCATGAGTTGGACTTCGAAGTTAATATCAATCAAAAGCGAACCGCCCTGCGTGAGAAGGCGCAGCTCGCAGATGCCTTGAAGAAAGCCGAGAAGAACGGCTGGAAGTACCATTCGCATGCCCTGGACCTCAGGCACTTGACGGAGAAGTCACCGCCGCCCATTCCCAGCTTTGACACTGAACTGCCGACTTTACTTCTAAGTGAATGCTGCCTTTGCTATCTCCCTCCAGATGCAGCTGGCAGTGTCATCCAGTACTTCACCATGAACGTCAAAGCATCTCTTGCACTGATATTGTATGAGCCGATCAGGCCCTCCGATTCGTTTGGCAGAACCATGGTCAGGAATCTGGCGTCCAGAGGCGTCCACATGCAGACTCTCGGACGCTTCTCGACGCCAGGGGCAGAACGCCAACGCCTACGTCTAGCTGGGCTGAAGGACGGCCAGGGCGCTCGAGACGTAGCTCAGATTTATCTCGACGATGCCTGGGTGACTGCCGAGGAACGGGAGCGTATCGACAAGCTTGAATGGCTGGACGAGATCGAGGAATGGAACCTTCTCGCCGGCCACTATTGCGTCGCATGGGGTTGGCGAGGAGGTGTTTTCAGCGAGGCTTGGAGGGACATTGATGGATCCCAGACGGCAGATGAGAGCAGCTCGAAGTGGACATGAAGTCGGACGTATCCAAGTGGGGCCATCGCAGCGGCCAAGGCTAGTCTCGCCGGCAGCAACCGCAGACTGTATGCTGAGCATGTCCGCATTGGTGTGAAGCAAATTCACCACAAGGTAGGCCTCACGCTCGTCATTCCTTGTCATCGCACTTTTATCCTTACGATGCGTCACAGACACTCCTCCTTGTTAGCTCTCGCGACCTCCAGTGGCTCATCTTCAGCTCTGGCATCCGCCATTCCTGAGCGATCCGTCTCCTTTCAAGACGAAATCACCACAGAGGTTGGAGGAGTACGCAATGTCCACTTGACCTACAACGTCCCGCTAAGTGGCGACCTCTCAGTCCGGTATGGTTCCTGCAGCGCCGGAACGAACGACGAGTGCCACCACGCCTTAGGAAGGACTCATGTCGGAGACCACCAAGTGACGAAGCGCCACATTGATCACGCTGGCCTCGCTGCTTTCCGGGGCCATTGGGCGATGAAGTACGGGCCGTCTTG
>DAHZQE010000155.1:0-8228 GCA_027409005.1 Ferrimicrobium sp.
TGTCAAGAAGGCTGCAGAGCCGGATGAGAAGGTGACGCCCTGATCCTTGACCGAGTTAACCAATGGCGTTCTTCCAGGATCAGTGCCATTTTCTTAGGACACAGTGGGCTTGTAATCACGAGCTTCTCGATGGCTTAAATCTCCCAGTCTCCGACCGAAACTGCATTTTCTTCTCCTTCCCTTCCCTCACATATACATTCCCCGACCACTCTGAGGAAAAGGAACCCGACAAACCCAGACCTCCCAGTGACCGCAAAATCAACCTTGTGAGCAAGTCTTCGAGCAGCGCATTCGTCAAGAGAACACACACCTGCTCCGGCAACTTCATGGATGCTAGCCACACCCACATTCACACGTACACCGCGGCATCCAACAGCACCGGAGTCAGCCAGGATCACTCCTGCGGGCATAGTATCTACGATATCATTGTTCTCTGCGTCGCCTTGCCTGTCGGACTGTTCTTCATCCACCATACGGCCCTCCTGCTGAAGCGTTGTCACAATCTGTTCTTCTCTCGTAGGCGCCAAGCAATTGTGGACCAGGAGATTGAGATGCAAGAGGTAAGTCGCGCAGAGGAAGGTAAGGTGGAGGTCGAAGACCAAGCTGAACAAGGGGTTCTAAGTCCTACCAGCGACCAGGAAAACATTCGCCGGGCCGAAAACCTCGCAGCGTCGTATCAAGAATCCATCGGCGCGCCATCTTTTCGCACATCAACCATCCCGAGAGGAAGCGATTCCAGGAATCCCGAGTCCCCGACAGACGCAAAACATTCCATGATCGTCGGCCCCCCGTTCCGAGGAACCGTCAAGCGACCCAAGTGGCTGCAAACCAAACAAGCATGCGAAGGTCCGCACGCCCAGCCTTCTCCACTGCGAAGTCCGATTGATCGACAAGCAGCCCTTGAGGACTCATACTTCAGACTCACGGGAGAGGAATGGGATGCTGGAAGTCCGTTCTTCTCGCCTCCGCCGGCACAAGTTCCCGAGGGCAGTGGACGGACTTCGTTGGTGTTTTGCCGGAAGATGATCACTGGACAGCGGATATTCGAGCCAGGAAGACGGATGTCGGAGCCAATTGTGAGGTGGACACAGGTGGGAGTAGGTTTGAAGATACCTGATGGCTGCGAGTGGCTTTAGGTAAGTTGGAAGTTAGCGGGAGCTGATGGAGTTGCGGAGGCGTTGTGACCTGGTTTCCTCTTGGTGGCGTACCGGCGTTTTGGTGTCATCATGCTCGAAGGCTGTTATTCTATACTGTATACTGTATCAATACTGCAAACACATTACTGGTTCCGTACCCGCCCCATCTCTCATTGAACGTATTCTTACACAGATCATCGAGCCTTGCTGTACTCAACGAGCACTTTGACAAGCTTCTCTCTCCTCTCTTTCGTGTCAAAGATCTGGGCATGATCCAGGTCGTCCCACCACAGAACCTCTAGCCCCTTCTTGCCACTCCATTGTCTTTTCTTCCAGTGCTCGTCATCCTTCTCCATTCTCAACTCCATCTTCTCCTCGCCTTGGTCGTTTTTGACTAACACCGGGTCTGACAAAGTGCCTTCCATCAAGTAAGCTCCCACCGACTCCGTGTCCACAATCAGATCTCGCCTTGCTAATGATGCTGTGACTTTCATACCCCTGTCCACGAGCTCCATGATCCTCGATCGCCACAGCAGATTTTGACTCCAGTGAAAATGCCTACCAAGCGTATGGGCCACCCCAGGATCCTTGGAGGCAAAGTACCACAGTTGCCATTCGTTCGCCATCTTTGGCTCACGGACGGTGAAGTTGTACGCTACGTCCGGCATGTGCAGTAAGATTGTCACGGGATCAACCAGAAGCACCGAAGAGACTCGAGCAGATAAAGCCGGATCCGTCAAGATGTGGGTGCTGAGTACACTTCCATAGCTGTGAGACAGAAGAACGATTTTGTCCCATTCATGCGCATCCAGGATGGCTGCGAATTGCTCGAGGAACTCGGCGCGAGTAAGTATGCTGTGCGTAAGACGGGAGGATATTTGCAGGATCTCAAGCGAGAGTATGCCCACGCGATCCTCCGGATCAGTGCTGGAGTTCAGGGCCAGATCAAGCTCGTGCAGGAACTCCACATTCGGATGCAGCCCCACGCCGATGCCATGTAGGTAGACGATGGGTCGGCGTGTCTTTGACGTGTGGGGACGCACCCAGTATGCCAAGTCTTGAGCAGGAGACTTGGCCGAGCTTGTCGCTGCGGCCAGCGGTCGAGGCGGGAAGACCGCGAAGCTGGACTTGAAGCTGCTGTGGTACTTGATACCGTATGCGAGAAGACGAACGTGGGAGATAGTGTCGACGAGCATGATGATCGTGTACCAGAGCAAGCTTCGGCACTCCATGTCGATCGGATCCAGGGTCAGGCGGAGGCTTTTCGCAGTGCCCCGTCCTGGCGGAAAGGTGCGGCGCATCATCTTTTCGACCTTACTGACCAGCTCCTCCAGCTCCTGTTCATCGGCGTCGCCACTGCGGCCCTCCCAGAAAGCCCAGGAGAGAAACTCTTTCAGGTCCTCGCGGCCGATGTCCTCGATCTTGGCCCCGCGAAACCATCCTGAAAGGAATCTCTCGGGGTCGTGAATTTCGCTGCGGACCTTCTCAAAGAGTAACTTGCGTTCCTCCTTTGTTCTCAGGGGTGGGTGGATGGCCTCCTTTTGTAGATGCCTCCTATACCAGAGGAAGAAGAAGTAGAACGCCGTCTCAGCGATGCACCACACATTCAGCACAGTTGCGGAAGGCCATTGTCTCGACGCGAGAGCTCTTCGAGCAAGAGCCGCAGTGTATGCCGTGCATGCTGGGCCGATAAAGTGTAGGATGAGCACAACCACGCGAATGAAAACCAACTGCGTGCGGGTGTCGTTGAGCATGGCTAGGGCACTCGTCGCGTGTTTGCGAAGCGACTGGACGTCGAGGAAGACAACAGATTGACAGGCATACTGAATTGTTGACCAGGCATCCCTTGCCTGCTGGCTCAACCGCGAGATTCCGCCTAGAAGGAAATTGCACTCGAGTCGCGTTTCAGACACGTGCAAGGGCTGGCGTCATTTGGCAGACATGTGGCGGTGACACTGTGGCGTACTCTTGGCAATATCGGCTTAGATGAAGCCGGAAGGAAGTCCTTTCGCCGTCTCGCGACCGGCACATTGACGATGACGCGATAGCATTCGCAAGAAGGCCGCCGGCCGGTGCAAGTGACGGAATAATGTCAGGAGAACCGGGCTGAGGACGATCACGTATACTTGTCTCGGCGACTCCCATCCAACATGCCCCTCATATCCGCAGCGTCGCTGAACTCGCGGTTCGTCCAGCTCGCGATCGCCGCGGTGGTCTTGGTGGGCACCTTATATTGGTTCATGCCCAGCGTCCATCAAGTCGCCAGCCACTTACCGGACAAACTCGCGGACAAAGTCCATGACATTGGGAATAACTTTGAAGATAACGAGGTGAACCGAGTCACAAATGGCTGGCATCCAAGACCGAAGACATCTTCTCCCGCACCGCCAAAGTCTACCGCCAGCCCGAAAACCAACCATCCTGTCGACACTCTAATCGAGCGCGCCGATCAAGACTACAAGAAGCTTCTCGATAAGGAAACGCAGACTCTCAGCGGAGCCGCAGCCGCATATCGCAAGCGTCGAGGGCGACAGCCGCCACCACGCTTCGATCAATGGTTCGCATACGCCCAGAATCAAAGCGCGGTGATTGTCGAGGACTTCTTCGACCAGATCTACCATGATATAGCGCCTCTTTGGGGCCTACCCGCCAAATCTATCCGGGAGCATGCAAATGTGTTCATCCACAGGATTAGTGTGCGGAGGGGCAATGTCACGAGTCGGACAGATATTGAAGAGAGGGAATGGCTGAAGTTGTGGAGAGACATGGTGCAGAGTGTAGCAGAGCACTTACCGGACATGGACCTTGCCATCAATGAGATGGACGAGAGCCGAATGGTTGTTCCTTGGGAAGAGATCAACGAGTACATGACCAAGGAACGTGCGGGCAGACGGCCTGTACCGTTGGAAGAGCTAAGAGAGGCTTTCACGAGTGAGATCGATCTGAGAGCATGGGATAAGGTGCCGCCAGAGGACATCGATTTCGGCTTCACGGGCAATGGGCCATACTGGACGCTTGCAGTGGTCGGATGCCCGCCTGAGTCGGCAGCGAGGAAGGCATACATTGAGACCGACTTCAGCACGCAACCTCCGCTGGATGGCAAGTTCCCAGAAGGCAGCTACGAAGGCTACGTCTCGAACTTCACCCTCGCCAGATCACCTTGCGACAACCCTGCCCTGCAAGGCTTGCATGGCACATTTGTGGAGCCAATTTCCATTTCCACCACCAAGAAGTTCTTCCCGATGTTCGGTGGCAGCAAGTTGCCGATGAACAACGAGATTCTGCTACCGCCGGCCATGTACTGGACTGATGACCCGTTTTACAGCGGCGGCAGTGAGCACGGCACCGGGTGGAGCAAGAAGAAGAATGGTCTGGTTTGGCGTGGCGCAGCGAGTGGCGGTCGTAACAAAGAGGAAAACTGGAAGCGCTTTCAGCGGCATCGCTTCGTAGCGATGGCCAATTCCTCTCTCCTGCGTGCTGCAGCACTTGATGATGCTGCCCCGCCCAACTTCGCTATCCCAGCCGACAACCCCTACGACCTTGCCATCTCGCCAACTGATCATAGTGGCCGCTTCGCAGACTGGCTGCATAGCTTCGCCGACGCTGCTGTGGTACACCTCCTTTGCTTCCCGGATCTCAACCCACCTCACTGCCAATACACCGATCCTTACTTCACCGTTGCCAAGCCCATGCCCATGAAAGAGCAGTACTCGTACAAGTACCTCCCAGACATAGACGGCAACTCCTTCTCCGGCCGCTACCGCGCTTTCCTGTACTCCACTTCACTTCCGATCAAGGCAACAATCTACCAGGAGTGGCACGACAGCCGTCTGGTGCCCTGGAAACATTTCGTACCCATGGACAACACCTTCGCCGATTTCTACGGCATAATGGAGTACTTCGTCGGCAACGAGGAGATGGGTGTCGCGGGCCACGATGACGTGGCCGCGAAGATCGCCGAGAATGGGAGGATGTGGGCGGAGAAAGTCTTGCGGAAAGAAGATATGAGCGTGTACGTGCTCAGACTGCTGCTTGAGTATGCGAGGGTCAGCGACGATGCTAGGGAGGTGCTGGGATGGAAAGAAGGGGCGGATGTGCCAAAGGAAGGCGATGAGACGCAAGAGGAAGCTATGGAGAGGTATTTTAAGGAAGCTGCTGACAGTGTGACTGCTACGGCTGAGATGTCTGGGTGAGCCATGGCATTGTGCACTTGTGTATAGCGTGTTCGTTTCATTCAGCAAACAGTCTCGTCATCAAATTCCGCGTTCCTCGAGCAATGTTCACGTGATTTCATGCCTCGTGGCTTCTGATTGGCTCGAGCGCCTGACGTCTCGATCTCATTCCTCTTACTCGGTCGCACTGTTCTTTGCATCGGCTTCAGCAATCCGGGAGCTGTCGGATACAAGGACTTCAACGTGAAGTGGGAGAAGTATATGAGGCTTGCCTTGAACCTACTTCGCGTCGCTGGTCGATCGCACACGAGTCTTGAACATTTTCTGAGCAGCAAAGCCTTTCCCGCAGCGGCAAAAATCGGCCTGCGGAGCTTGAGTCAACCACGAGTCACTCCTGCACATCGGCCAGACTCTGTATCCGGCCGTGCTACTTTTCAAACTTCCACAAGAATAAATATGGCTCTCTCAAATGGCTCCGCGAAGAGCGCAGGCGTTGACATGGATCAAATCACCTCGCAACTCTCGGGCCTTGGACTCTCGGCGCCTCCCAGCTTTGAAGGAGTGAGTTTGTATCCCGAAACCAACCCGGTGGACATCTACAGGGCATACATCATCGAGCAAATTCAGAAAATCTCCGGCGCAGAACCGGCAATCATCAACAATGCCGTACAATGGACCCAGGATCTCAAGCATGGCGATCTCGTCTTACCAGTACCGGCCTTGAGGCTCAAGGGCAAGAAGCCAGATGCTCTAGCGCAGGAGATCGCCGAGAATCTCGATTGCCCAATTCTGGAGAAGCCAGTGGCGGACAGGACGTTCGTCCGCTTCTTCTTCGCTCCTGGACCGCTAGCGAAGTTGACACTGAAATACATCCTCACCCAACAGAGTTCGTATGGCTTCAACCCGAAACTCGGAGTGGAGAACGGCAAGCGGAAGCGGATTGTAGTCGAGTACTCTTCCCCGAATATTGCAAAAGAATTCCACACTGGCCATTTGCGCAGTACAATCATTGGAGGCTTCCTAGTGAAGATGTACGCTGCCGCAGGCTGGGAGACGATCTCAATGAACTATCTTGGAGACTGGGGAAAACAGTACGGCATGCTATCGCAAGGATTCGAGAAGTACGGATCGGAGGCGGAGCTGGAGCGGGATCCGATCAAGCATCTCAACGAGGTGTATGTGAAGATCAATCAAGATAATGCGGAGGAGCAAAAGGAAGCGAAGAAGTTGGCTGAGCTGAAAGATGAGCTTGAGAAGACCAAGAATCCGCCACCCAGTACCAAGAAGGGCAAAAGTGTCAAGAAGGCTGCAGAGCCGGATGAGAAGGTGGAGGATGAGAAACCGAAGTGGACCGCTGAGCAGGAGGCGCAGTTGAAAGAAGTCACGGCGAAGCTGGAGAAGGTGCAAGAGGAGTTGGTCGCGAAACCCAGTATCGACGAGAAGGCCCGGCAATTCTTCAAACGGATGGTGGACGGTGATCAGGAAGCACTGAAGTATTGGCAGAAATTCCGGGATCTGTCGATCGAAGCATACAAGGATATGTACGCTCGTCTCAGCATTGCCTTCGATGACTACAGCGGAGAGTCGACGGTGAAGGTTGAGGACATGGATAAGGCAGCGGATGTGCTCCGCCAAAAAGGCATCTCGGAAGAGAGCAAAGGCGCCATCATTGTGGACTTATCAAAGCACGGCGCGCCAAAGCTGGGCAAGACCTTAGTGAAGAAGAGGGACGGCACGTCGCTATATCTGACCCGCGATATCGCGGCCAACCACGAGCGGTACGACAAGTACCATTTCGACAAGATGATCTACGTCATCGCATCACAACAAGACGTCCACGTTGCGCAATTCTTCAAGATATTGTCGCTGATGGGCTCGCCGTACGCCGAGACGGTTGCCAAATGCGAGAACATCAGCTTCGGCATGGTGAAAGACCCCAAGGGCCAGACCATGAGCACCCGCAAAGGCACCGTCGTCTCACTCGCAGACTCCCTCGATGCGGCAAAGGACTTTATGCACGGGGTGATGAAGAAGAACGCGGAGAAGTATGAGCAAGTCGAGGATCCCGAGGGCACGGCCGATACACTCGCCATCTCCGCCATCATGGTCCAGGATTACTCTGGCAAGATGATCAACGGCTATAATTTCGACATGGAGCGCATGACTTCTTTCGAAGGCGACACCGGACCTTACTTGCAATATTCACATGCCCGTGTCTGCTCCATGGAGCGGAAAGCCAATATTCCGCGCTCAGAGCTAGAAGCTGCCGATTTCTCCGTCATCACGGCGAAGGAGGGCATCGAGCTCATCCGGTCCCTGGCGCAATGGCCAGACGTCTTTATGAACACTTACAAGACCCGCGAGCCGGTCACTGTCTTGACGTATTTGTTCAAGATGACGCATTTGCTGAGTAGCTGCTACGATGCAAAGGACGCCAACAACAAGAACGCGAAGACAATGAGTGTAATGTATGCGGAGAGTCCGGAGAAGAAGGCGGCATTGATGGGATTGTATGATGCGGCGAGGCAGGTGTTGGCGAATGGAATGAGGCTACTGGGCTTGAAACCTGTGGAGAGGATGTGAGGTGCCGGCGGGAGTGCACACGGAGCATTGGGTCGGAGTGTGAAATCAGCGGGTTGATCTGGCTGGGGGATGAGGAGACTCTTCGCGAAGACTTTTCGCCTCCAAGTCCACTGGAATGGGAAAATGCACTATACGGGAGTAAAGCCGACCGAGGTTGCGACGGTGCAGCTGCTGCTCTGTGCTTGATAAGAAACCAAGTATATCCTAGATATCAGCTTGAGACAACAAAGAATTTCGAGAGCTCTACCCTGCTAGTCCTCCACCGCGTTAATCGCGTCGGGACCGCGCGCAGGTGGTCTTCAAGTCCTTCGAGATAATCGGCAGAAACAGAAACGAT
>DAHZQE010000158.1:0-13717 GCA_027409005.1 Ferrimicrobium sp.
TCGTGTTCTTTGAAGCGTGCCAGCAACGGCGCCGCAATGAACAACGAGGAGTACGCCCCACTAGTAAGTCCAACAACCAGTGCGAGACCGAAGTTTTTTAAGGTAGTAGCGCCCAGAACATAGGCCCCCAAGATGAGCACCGACAGGATCGGGATCACCGCTACCAGTGAGGTGTTCAACGATCGCGCCAACGTTTGATTCTCCGACAGATCCACCGCATCGGAGTAGTTCATCTTTCCAGGATCGACGAGACCGCCAACGTTTTCCTTGATCCGATCGAAGACCACGATCGTATCATAGAGTGAGTAACCAAGGATAGTGAGCACGGCAATCACCGTGGATGGAGTCACCTGAAACCCGCTTAGGGCATAGATGCCAACAGTGACCAGAAGATCGTGAATCACTGCGATAAACGCCGCAGCCGCCATCTTCCATTCGAAGCGAATCGAGATGTACAGGATAATCCCAACAAAAAAGGCGATAAGCGCCTTGACCGCGGAAGATGTAATCTGTCCTCCCCAGGTTGGGCCCACGAACTGAATCGCCACCGCCGAAGAGGGTAGATGCGCCTTGGCCGCCAACAACGATGCGACCTGGTTCTCTTTGGCGGTCCTCGCAGCGCCAGAGAGTTTTGTGAGCCCTGCCTGGATCTCAACCGTCCGAGCAGAGTGTGAACCGAGCGTCACCACCGTCGCCTGGGTTACACCAGCATGGGCAACGATCTTACTTGCCTGTGCCACAGTCAAGGTCGCCGAAGGCACGTCCCAGCTCACCCCGCCTTTGAAGCTAATCCCAAAGTTGAGCCCTCGAGCCGAGAGCGCAGCCGCACCTGCGACGATCACTAGGAAGGAGATGACGAAGTAGTACCGCGACCGATGCACAAAGGGATAGTGGGTGGCGCCAGCTCCCAAGCGACGCCACCAGGAAGCCTCGCTGGCATCGATCGTCTTGGTTCGAAAACCCTCAGCCTCTTCGCCGACTGCGGTCTCCGTTGCCTGAGGAGGCTCTACGGTGGCCATCTACGCTCACACTCCTTTTGCCGCTACGCGGCTCGGCTTAATCACTCCACTACCCACTGTCGACTTTTGCGTAACCTGTACGACCGGGACTCCGAGCCAACGATAGTGACGGGGCGAGAGTGAGTTCCCAATCCACAAGACGAGTGGCCGGGTAAAGAACCATGCTGAGGCGACGTCCAAGATCGTAGATAGACCTAGGAAGAAGGCAAAACCACGCACATCACCGATGCTAAAGTAGTACAACAACGCTGCGCCAATGAAAGAGACCAGGTCGGCGGCGATGATCGTGCGAAAGGCCTTGGTGAAGCCGGTGTCTACCGATGCCCGCAAACTCCTTCCATTACGAGCCTCATCCTTAAGACGTTCAAAAAACACGATGTAGGAGTCGACGATAACACCAATCGAGACGATGATGCCGGTAACCCCCGAGAGGTTCAGGGTTAGCTGAGCACTATGCCCAAGATAAGCGATGATCGCCCACAGTGCCGCAAAGGTGGTCACGAGACCCCCAACGACGACCAAGCCGAGCAAGCGGTAGTACAAGATGGTATAAATCATGACTACGATAAGGCCGGCGATGCCGGCGATGAGACCAGCGCGGAGAGATGCAGCACCCAGAGTTGGTGAGATTGTCTGTACAGTCTGTTGAACAAGCTGTACCGGAAGAGCACCATAGTGCAAGATGGTCGCCAGATCTGTAGCGGATGCCTGCGTGTAGTTGCCGGTAATCTGGCCCTGGCCGTTGAAGTTAGTGGCGTTGATCTGTGGTGCAGATTGCACCGTGCCGTCAAGGACTACCGCCAGTAGCTGATGGTAGTAGGTCTTGGCGATCTGGTTGAACACAGGGGCACCCTTAGCGGTGAGCGTGAAGTTGATTGCCCACTGATTCGATGCACTCTGAGTGACTGGAGCCGCATAAACGCTCTTAATTGCGTTCCCAGTCAAGAGCGTTGGGCCAACCACATATCGACCGATAACGGTCTTGGAGTTGTTGCCCTTATACTCCGGCAGCAGCGCGGTGGACGCTGAGGTGGCCTTAAGTGGATTAGTCGAGGGCACATACTGGAGCGTCGAAGCGGTATTTGTCGTCGACGTTGGGCAGGTCGGCGTCAACTGAGACTTCTTTAGATGCAAGCTGGCTGGTGGCTTCGTATATAGAGGCGCTTGGCAGAGTACAGGGCGAAACTGCAGAATCGCGGTCTGGCCGATGTAGCTAAGAGCAGTTTTAGGATCCTTGACTCCAGGGAGATCTACGACGATATCACTTCCCTGCTGCCCGATCGAT
The DNA here is from genome assembly GCA_027409005.1 of Ferrimicrobium sp. Lineage (GTDB taxonomy): Bacteria > Actinomycetota > Acidimicrobiia > Acidimicrobiales > Acidimicrobiaceae > Ferrimicrobium. The sequence goes on from DAHZQE010000158.1 coordinate 2,305, forward strand.
GGCTGGCCCACCCCAAGCGCGTTAACTCGATTCTGGATGATCGATATCGTCTCGTTCAGCGTCGCCGTAGACACCTTGTGCGCCGGCTTGTACACTACCGAAGCCCCACCCTGGAGGTCAAGTCCAAGAACAGGGGCGTAATGGAGGGAGATCACCACGGCAAAAGCAGCGAGCGCCACCACCGTGCTAATCAGGACCGAACGGATCCAACGCCCTTTACGCATTCTCCACCTTTATTATCGAAACCAAACACATGATCCTAGCCACCTCTGGCCCTATAAAGTTAGTCGGAGCTAACGCCAGTTCTTATGGCTGGTCGACTCCACACGCTATCGACATCAGCTAGCACTTCTTCAACAGTGTTCTCCACTATTGCTTGCCTTAGCCGGGAGATGAGCCGGAACTGGAATGCAAGGTTATGCAGCGATAGCAAAGCGCCGGCACTCTCGGTGTCAACATGGGATAGGTGGTGAAGCAGACCCCTAGATACCCGCTGACAGACACGACAACCACACCCCGACTCCAATGGTTCATCCAGTCCACGATTGGGCAATCCTTTTACACGCACTGGACCCTGGTCGGTGAGCGCGGTACCGTGCCGTGCTATACGGGTAGGCGAAACACAATCAAACATGTCGATCCCCAACGCGGTTGCATGAGCGAGCAGGTATGGGTCGCCGACACCCATTAGGTAACGAGGCTTATCCGCCGGGAGGCCATCTACCACAGTTCGCACCGCCTCAAGGGTGCTCTCATGCGACTCGCCCACTGCCAGACCACCAACTGCGTAGCCATCGAAGTCGAGGGCGGTGATCGCCTCCGTGCTCTGTCTACGCAGTTCGAGATCGATACCTCCCTGAATGATGCCAAATAACGCCTGGGTGGAATCGGTATGCGCCAGCCTTGAACGCTCGGCCCACTCGCTGGTCAGGCGTAGATTTGCCTCCAGTTGATCCCTGCTACTCGGAAGCTGTGTACATACGTCCAACGCCATAGCGATATCAGCACCGATGCGCTGCTGATTTACCATTGCTTGCTCTGGCGTTAGAGTCACCCAGGAGCCATCGTAGACGTTGCGAAATCTGGCACCTTCTGTTGTGATCGAGGCCTCGAGTGACATAATTTGAAATCCGCCTGAGTCGGTCAACGACGAACCTTGGAACCCAGTAAAGGCGTTGAGGCCGCCCATCTGCTGAATAACCTCGACTCCCGGGCGCAACATGAGATGATAGGTGTTGGACAGTAACACCTGGTATCCGAGGTCGGCAATGAGCTCGGTGGGAACGTAGCGGACGATACCGCGCGTGGCCACTGGCATAAAAAAAGGTGTGTCAACACTGGCTGACCGCAGTTTCAAGCTACCCCGTCGGGCACTACCCGCATTGTCAGTCACACATAGGCGCGTCAATGGTCTCCTCGGGAGTGGGTAGGAAAACGCGCAAGAGAGGGGTCATCCACGCGTCCAGTGGGGATTAACATCGCATCGCCAAGTGAGAGGAGGCGGAAATCATTCGCAAGAGCATACTCGTAGAGTACGCGCCAGCGCGAACCAATCGCCGCTGCCACCAACGCCAACAACGTGGACTTTGGTACGTGAAAATTGGTGAGCAGTAGATCTACGCAGCGGAAATCGAAACCCGGAACTATAAACAGTTCAGAGGATCCGGTAAGTGCTCCCCCATGACTGATGGTCTCGAGAGTACGCACCACAGTTGTCCCAATCGCAACCACCCTTCGAGCAGAAGAGATTCGCTCAAAGGCATCTTCGCTGACCCGATAACGCTCAGCGTGCATGACATGGTTGGCAAGCTCCCTCTCTTTAACGGGTGCAAAGGTTCCAAGCCCGACTTCAAGCTCTACTCTCACCACCTCGATACCGCGTCTAGCGAGGTCACCGAGTAGTCGAGCATCAAAATGAAGACCGGCCGTCGGTGCTGCCACCGAGCCTGGCCGATTGGCATAGATCGTCTGATAACGGTCTGGGTCGACAGTGACACCATCTAGGTATGGAGGCAACGGAATCTCGCCTAGGGCAAATACGGCATCTCCCAGAACCTCGACGTACCTAGTGCGCAGCCCAGAACTCTGTTCGCCGATACCGGAGACGCGAAACACAGGACGACCGTCGATATAGAGAAGCTCGCCATTACGAACCCGGGCGTTTGGACGCACTAACGCCTCAAACATCGCCCCATGCGGTGAAAGGAGCAGAACCTCGACCTGGCCACCGGTGTCACGACGGACGTGAAACCGCGCCGGAACTACCTTCGAATCATTGACCACCACCACGTCGCCTTCCTTGAACAAGGAACCAAGATCAGCCACCGTGGTCACAGACGGTGGATCGTCTAGTCCGACCAAGAGCTTGGCTGAGCTTCGTGGTTCTGCTGGAACGCGTGCAATTCGGTCAGAGGGAAGCTCATAATCGTACGAATCGATCACTGACCAATCATCGCTCTGCGCGACCAAACAAATCCTCCTAGCCCTGGCTCATCAAAGCAACGCCGACTAACACGCGTGCATGTATCAGCTTACTCATGCATAGCAACGTGACATCCTCCCCGTCCTTATGGACGGGACTTGCGCTCCCGTTGGGTCAAAGGCGTCCATCACCTTAGGGACGACGTACATCGTTGTGCTTTGCTGACACTCCTAAATGAGGAGTTCTGCACTTAGATCCAAGATAGCAGCGAGGAATAGGCCAAAGAACAGCCGCCAAAGACAGTCTGACAGACGATCAGCCCGTGCCCAATCATAGGGTTGAGCACAGACTGATCTGAGGTTTTAGCTCATGGGTGGCGACTACGAATTAGTCACAAAGTGCATACCGGTAGCGATCTTAGCCTCACCGGGCCAGCGCATCGTGACCGCCTTGGCTCGCGTGTAGAACCGGATTCCCTCCTCACCATGCACATGGGTATCGCCAAAGAGTGACGACTTCGACCCTCCGAAGGAGTGGTACGCCACAGGTACAGGAATCGGGACATTCACACCCACCATACCTGCATCGATGTGCCGAATAAAGGTTCTGGCAGCCCCGCCATTGCTGGTAAAGATAGCCGCGCCATTCGCGTAGGGATTCTCGTTCACCAGTGCGATAGCGGCATCGAGTGTAGGAGCGCGCAGAACCAACAGCACCGGACCAAAAATCTCCTCTTGATAGGCATCCATATCGACACGTACGCCATCTATCAGGGTCGGACCAAAGAAGAAACCTGGCTCCTTGGCCATCGGATGCTCGCGACCATCTACAAGGATGTTCGCACCCTTCGACTCCGCCTCACCCACCAGTCGCGCTACGCGATCACGATGTACATTGGTGATAAGCGGTCCCATCTCAGACTTAGGATCTAGGTACGAACCTACCGTGAGTTGCTGCATCCGAGCCCTTATAGCTTCGAGATGCTGATCCCCTCCGTCGCCAACCAAGACCATCACCGAGATCGCCATACAGCGTTCCCCTGCGCTTCCATAAGCCGCCGACACCGCGGCCTCTGACACCGTCTCAACATCTGCATCAGGGAGCACAACCATGTGATTTTTGGCACCACCTAGGGCCTGAACCCGCTTGCCTGCCTGCGCTGCGCGCTCATAAATCGAACGCGCGATCGGCGTCGATCCCACAAAGGAGATCGCCTTGATATCTGGGTGCTCCAAAATGCGCGCCACCGTACGTTGGTCACCGTTGACGACATTGAAAAGTCCGGGTGGACCACCAGCCTCGACAAACAGCTCGGCTAGTCGTAACGCGGTGGACGGGTCCTTCTCGGATGGTTTGAGAATAAAACCATTGCCAGTTGCAAGCGCTACCGGGTACATCCACATAGGTACCATCGCAGGAAAGTTGAAAGGTGTGATGCCTGCTGCTACTCCCAATGGATAGCGAACCGACATGGCATCGACTCCACGTGACACCGAGTCGTTGTACTGTCCTTTAAGCAGCTGCGGTATACCAGTCACGAATTCGACTACCTCGATACCACGAGCGAACTCTCCACCAGCGTCACCAAGTACCTTGCCATGCTCCTCGCTAATGAGCGCCACAATCTCGTCGCGATGCGCCAACAACAGACTTCGGTAGTCAAACATCACCCGTTGGCGACGTGCGAGCGACTCCTCGCCCCATCCTGCCTGGGCTGCCTTCGCAGCCGCTACTGCACTGTCAACGACGCCATCATCAGCGAACAGTACCTCGCGCACCTCGCGACCGATGGCCGGATTAAAGACAGGACCGCGATCCTCGCCTTCGAAGACTTCCTTACCGCCAATATAGTGTCCAACCAGTTCACGCGTCATGATTGACTCCCTCCTAATACGTCCTTGAACACCGCAATCGCCTCGACCATCTCTTCCTGGGTTACCGACAACGGTGGGGCGATACGCAAAACATTTCCGAAGAGTCCACCCTTGCCAATCAAGAGTCCATGCGCCTTTGCACGCTCCAGAGCCTCATTTGCCAACTTCGGAGCCGGATCCTTGCCAGCCCCCTCGACGAACTCTACTCCGAGCATTAAGCCCTTGCCACGTACTTCACCAATCGAAGAATTGTGAGACGCAGCCTCCTCGAGAGCACGGCGGAGTTCGGCGCCACGCAACAGTGCATTCTGTTGGAGATCGTGTTTCATCAGATAGTCAAAGGTTGCGACACCCGCACTCGCAGCGACCGGCGAACCACCGAAGGTAGAGATCGAGCTGGCGCCAAGCGAATCCATAATCTCGGCACGAGCGATAACACCGGCGAGTGCCATACCGTTGCCCACACCCTTGGCGAAGGTGATCATATCCGGCTGCACGCCTTGAGCCTCATAGCCCCAAAAATGCTCACCAGTGCGTCCAAATCCGGTCTGGACCTCGTCTGATATATAGAGAATGCCGTGTGGCGCCAGGATCTCCTGAAGCTGGCCGAAGTACCCATCGGGTGGAAGACAGAAACCGCCAACGCCCTGGATTGGCTCTGCAATAATCGCAGCGACATCTCCGCTAGTGGTCGTCATCAGCACATCTTCTAGATCCGCCTTGCCACGAGCGACATACTCTTCATCTGAAAGACCTGCGAGTGGCCCTCGAAGTCGAGATCCTCCTTGTAGCCAACTCACAGATAGAGGCGAGTACGACGAAGGTGACCAGTTGCGGTTACCTGTTACTGAGATCTGAGTGAAGGATCGTCCATGATAACTGTTCTTTATCGCGATCACCTGATTCGAGCGTCGATAGGTCGAGGCTAACAGCAAAGCGGCATCATTGGCCTCGGTGCCTGAGGTCGTAAAGAAGACCTTGGCATCGGGTATACCTGATCGGGCAGCTAGTCGTTCAGCGAGTTCAATCATTGGTTCTATCAAGTAAAGCGTGGAGCTGTGAATAATGCGACCCGCCTGATTAGCTATGGCATCCACGACCTCTGGTATCGCGTGACCAACCATGGTCGTCAAGATACCACCGAAGAAATCAAGATATCTCTGACCGTTAGCATCAAAAACGTATCTACCATCGCCACGAACGATTTGAATCGGATCGTCGTAATATAACGAAATCCATGTTGGCAACACCGCGCGATGGCGCTGCAGAAGACTATCTGGCATTCTGTCTCTCCTTTACTCGAGTCTGACTCCCCTATGTTAGCCAACTTTGTATGACCCAAACGGGATTTAATGTACCAAACATTAATAGTCTTCGACTAAACTCAACTTCGATGAATGAGAGAGTCTCCTACCACACCACCGATGAAATCTGTCAGATGATCGCTGACACCGTCAATCGAAGTGGCATGCGCGGCCTTACCGAAGCCTTCGTACAGTTGACCAAGGAGGGTCAGTTGAGCTCAGGTGACCGGCTACCATCCATACGTCAACTTGCCGAATATCTGGGAGTCTCTCCAACGACGGTGGCATCAGCATGGTCACACCTGGCACAGCTTGGGCTCTTGAGTTCGCATGGGCGTAGGGGAAGCTTTGTGACAGAGTTCACTAGATCAGTTCCAACAAACCCTCGATGGCACTTCTACGAGGACCAGCAGAGTTATAGTCTTGACTTCGCCTCCGGTGTGCCGGATCCACGCCTACTCCCAAACCCAATCACGACCATCATCGATCTCCCTAGCTCAGCAATCTCCTCGTACCTCGACCCACCTGTCTACTCTCCTCTTGGCGAGACCCTCGGCACCCTTGTACCTAGTCGTCTTGGGGGTTCTGACTTCGACCTCACCATCGTCGATGGAGCGCTTGACGCCGTCGATCGCCTCCTCGGCACCATCCCTTCCCACCAGCGTGCCGTCGTCCTCGAAGAACCTAACTTCCCTGCGCTCTATGACCTCGTTGAACGCCATGGACTAGAGATAAGGTCGGTGGCGATTGACCACGAGGGTATGAGTGCCGATGGGCTGCGAGTCGAACTCGCCAAAGGTGGTGTTGGCGTCGTTCTCCTCCAACCAAGATCACAAAACCCGACCGGCTATTCACTCTCGGAATCGCGTGCTAGAGAGATCGCTAACGTCGTGGGGCAATACCCGGAGGTGCTCGTCGTCGAGGACGACCACTCAGGTCTTCTGTGCACTGAATCTCTCTGGACCATGGCCGAGACTCTTGGCACACAGGTCGCCTACATACTTAGCTTCTCCAAGTCGCATGGGCCCGATCTTCGGCTCGCCGCTTTATTTGCCCACCGCGACCTTGTCGACGAGCTCAACCGTCGACGCACGCTTGGACCATCCTGGTCATCCAAGCTCCTGCAAGCTACCCTGAATCAGATGCTCAACAACCCAGCCACCAGCGACCTTATCCTAGAGGCACAGCATGCGTATGCACAACGTCGAGCGGCAGTGGCAGACCTCTTCCGAATCGCCCCAACCGGTTCAGGGATAAACGTTTGGGTAGACTCACCAGACTCGTTATCTGCGTTACTCCAACTCACCCATCACCACATTCGAGTTGCACCCGGAGCAAGTTTCTATGCCACGCCAGCTACAGCTTCCAACCAGTTCCGCTTTACTCTTAGCGAACCCACAGTAGAGTTTAAAGTCGCCCTCGATCAGGTAGCATCGGCGCTCGCAAAGACACCACGGACGAGTTCGTACCGCTAGCCTCTGACCTTGCTGGTGGCCGGTTATCGAAACGAGACATCTCAAGATCAGCTTTCGCATCCATGGACGTATCACCACATCCCTCAGCGATTACAGCCAGACGAAGCACTCCAACTTCATGGAGGCGACACTACGAGCCGGAACAGTGGGCTAGCTATGGCTCCCATCAGCAAGCTGGCCTGTGGAACGGGAGCGTACTCGCTCCGCTAGATCATCAAGCGCAGTCCGAATGATCTTCACCTCAGCCCGGCGCTTCACAAAGGATGGCAAAGGAACGACGAGCTCTGCTAAAAGTTCATAGGTAACATGGGTGGACTCATTGGCTCCCTGTTCGAAGGTGTAGCGACCATCCATTCGCGAAGTGATATCACCAGCGACTTGGCTCCAACTTACCGAATGAGGCGCATCGGAGTAGTCATAGAGCAACGTGTAAGAGGCACTACGTCCGAAAGCTCCAGTACGGAACGCGACTCTAAGCGGTCGCTCAAGGTCGTCACGATCGACCACCTGTACGCTTCGCACGTCAGATGCCCACGTTGGATAGCTCTCTACATCAATGACAGCCTCGAAACAGGACTCTATGCTCGCTGGGATCTCTTTCGAGTCCGATGTGACATCCATCGCTACCTCCTCTACCCATTGACCAAAGCGCACAATGCAGATTCATATGCCTTACTCAGCTGATCATAGTCAAAATGTTCACGTACGTATGCGCTTGTCGCTCGACGAGCGCTGCCAAGTTGGGTAGAATCCGCAATAACTCTACGCAACACGGCCGCCAACTCCGCTGGGTCTCCTCTCCTCAAGAGCTGCCCACTGGAGGGTACCAGCGCCTCCGGGGTGCCACCAGATGCGCCAACGATGGCAGGCGTTCCGCACGCCTGCGCCTCCAGGATCACGATTCCGAACCCCTCCTGTTCAACTCCGAGCCAGCGATCGCGTGCTGGAAAAACAAACACGTCCGCCGCCTGGTAGAGTTCGATCTTGGCCCGTTCGTCGAGGCGGCCATGAAACACTACTGGGTTCGAAATAGCCATAGCCAGCCGGTTAAGGCGTCGCCTATCGCGTCCATCACCGACAATATGTATCTCTAGGCCCTGCATTGGCCCAGCAGCTGCCAGCGCTCGCAATAGCGTGTCTGCCCCTTTCCGAGGCACCAAACGAGAGACGAACAACACCAGCTTACGTCCCGGATCCTGCATCCACCTACGCCGAAGGCTAGCTCGTGTGCTATCGTCAGCCTCACAAAACCGGCCACGATCGATCCCGGGAGGCACCACCACGACCCTCGCATCAGGCACCAGTTTTCGAACCTCCTCGGCTGGGTATCCACCGGCAGCAATCACGCCACGAGAGCCCTGAATCGTGCGGCGCAACTGGGCACGTAGAACTGGCAAATATGCTGGCACTCGCACCTCGGCGCCGTGGGCTATGAGCGCGTACGGGATCTCGAAGGCATCTCGAGCCACTCCAATCGGGACGATAGGGTCATACACCAGCAGGTCTGGGGAGAAGTCTGCGATCGGGCCAGCGAGGTCGCGAACTGTAGCCGGTGTTGGCAAGAGACGCTTCCCAAGTCGCACGATAGGAGCACCGAAACCACGATCGAACTCTTCGCATCCCGGGACCCGAGTAGTGATCACCAAAAATGACTCCGGATCCAGGCGACTATAGATCTCTCCTAGATAGGCTTGGATGCCGCCAACCTTGGGCAAAAAATCATTGGTGATCAGTACGTGGCGCATCATCGACCCCAGCGCACTCTGAGCAGCGATCGCAACCCTTCGATCCGCTCACGTGTCTGACTTCTAACGCAGAGGAGTGCGAGCGCACGCCGCTCATCACGAGTGAGCGATCCACGGTTCCCGAGTGCGTTGGCCACGTTGCGACGAACATAGAAGGGGTCACGTCGGGGTATGTACCAATGTCCGACCTCCTCTAGAAGCTCCTGGTCACCCGCTGTAAGCCAACGTACCAGCGGTGCTGGAGCCGACTCCTCTCGACTCGGCCAGCCGATTGGGCATGAATCGATACAACTGTCGCATCCATAGACTCGCGCACCTACCAGTTGACGGTCTACTGGTGACCATGAATCTTGTTGGAGGATACTAGCTATACAGTGCTCAGCGACGAGCGTCCCCGGCAAACGGATCGCTCCGGTAGGGCAGGCATCCACGCAGCGACGACAGTTGCGACAGGGATCGCTGCGAAATCGTCTTCCGACACTGACACTGAGTAGCCGTTCTGTAAATATAGATCCGAGCACAACACGCGACCCAGCCTTCGGAACCATCACCATGGTATGCCGTCCCACTAACCCGATCCCGGCCCTGCGCGCTAAACCCTTATCAAAAGCCTGATTCGAATCAAAGAGCGACGCTGCCCGCAACCCAGATTCACGCAAATAGGCCACAGCGACCGCCAGTACCTCGCGTAGGTCTTCATAACTGCGATTGTAGGCATATCCCGCTACCTGAGTCTCAGCGTCGCGAGTGGTTGCATAAGACACTGCTACGGAGACGTACCCGTGGCTCCAAGGGAACGCCCTTGCAACGACAGCCGCTCGCTCCGGATTGCGATAGGTGAAATGGGCTGGATCAACAAAGCCGGCAGCGATTCGAAGCCGACTTTGTTGAGCATCGAAATGCAAAGGAACAACGGCACCTGAACCAGCGGCCACCACTCCTTTGTCAATCAATAACCGCTCAAACTTACGTTCGAGTTCACTCATCTTTGCAGTCGAGAGGCACGAAGACCAGCCCGGCGAAGTGCATGCACAATCTCGCGTGGATCGACTTGGTGCACACCTGCAGCGAGTACTTCGCCTACATACTCCTCAGGAATGTCATAATGATCACGATGGAAGCTACGGTCTAGACCGAGCCTACGCGCACCGTCATGGAGCTCGTCCAACGACAAGTCGCTGATCAAATGGGCGAATCGACGTCCATCACGATGGAAGATCGGCCGGTCTATCAGCAGCATCAGTCGTATTTCTCAGTTTTTATCCCGGTCGGCTCCATGCCCAATTCAAGAAGTGAACGCTCACAATCGTCGACCATATCCGGGGGTCCGCAAAGATACGCGAGCCTCGGGGAGGTTTCGAGAAAAACATCACCCACCATCTCCTTGTCTATCCGACGATGGTAACGAGCTAGAGGATCTATAGCATCACGAGTAAATGTATGGGTAACCCTCAGCCATGAGTGCTGCTGTGTCAGCTCAACGAGTTCTTCGCGATAGATGACGTACTCAGCAGACTTCGAACTGAAGACGAGGTGCATCGGTATCGTGGTGCCCTTGGAAACCTGATAACGTATCATCGCCATCAACGGAACCACGCCCGATCCTGCACCAACAAGCAGCACTGGACCACCATCTTCCTCAGTCCAGGTGAAAGCACCATAGGGGCCACGAACCTCGAGAATCGACCCAACCGGTCTCTGGCGAACCAAAACCGGCGAGACCAAACCGCCCTCCATCTCCTTAACCCCTACTTCGATGACATCGAAGCGTGGGTGCGGACTCGACCCGACCGAATAGGCACGTTGAATTGGCCGTGGCCTACCCTCCACAGGGATACGAATGTTATAGTACTGTCCAGGCACAAACGGCTCAGGCTGTGGCAACAGGATGCGTAAGCTACTCGTCTCAGGGGTCTCGACGACCACCTCGACCACCTCGCCGGATTGCCACGCCGGTGCTGGTCGACGCACTCTGGCTGGTTGGGTTGGCTCATCAACTACGTCGCTCATCATGCCTCGCTAACGGTATGTTGAGGCTCCTCGGCAACGATCTCGACGAACTTTGGCGTAGCACACCATCGACAAGACACCTCCTCCACCACCCTCGAGAGCTCTTCGGGCTCCTCGATCTCAAGATCACCAGCCACGCTGTAATGGTAAAAACAACGGCTACGCACCACCGAGGTGACGTCGAACCGGGTAACATTCCCGCAATTCGTACACCGATATCTTCTCATGCCTTCTCCTCATGCAAACTTCTTCTCTAGGCTAGCAGAACAAGACGCGAGCAAGAATTCCGCCCACTCTCTAGCTGTCCACTTCAGACCAACAATGCGATGCTACGGCTGATTCCAGCCATCCATGATCCAGCAGCGCCCGCGACGCCTATACAGCTCTCGGCTCCTATCGAATGAGCGCGCGCACCCTCCGCCCTGACAGGCGAGACTTGCCACTCCAAAATACGTATACGTTTAGTTACGCCTCTCTTGTTTTCGCTCTCCAGTCGCCTTTGTGTTCTGCCTTATCCACAGGGACAGAACCGAGGCTAGTCCATGGTTGTCCATCTTCCACGTCCAACTTGGGTTGTCGTGGT
>DAHZQE010000159.1:0-4215 GCA_027409005.1 Ferrimicrobium sp.
CAGATACAGCACCTTGCCCTGCTTGACAACCTCATCGAGGGAGTCCATGAGCTCCTCAATTGAGGTCGACCAGTCCCACCAATGGACGTAGAGGATGTCGATCCAGTCCGTCTTGAGCTTCTTCAAGCTATCGCGGAGCGACATCTTGAGCGAGCGCTTGTGGTTGCCCGTGTAGTTGACGCTGCCGAGACCTTTACCATCGCGGTAGCTAGTGTAGGGAGCTTGATGGGAAGCGAAGTCAGCGAGATCTCATTGCCTTACTGCAGACTCCACTCACTCGTGAATTTCGTTGCTATCACGATGAAGTCGCGGTTCTTCTTTTTCTCCATCCACTCGCCGAGCCAGGTCTCGGACTGCTCGTTCTGGTAGTTGTTGGCGCTGGGGAAGGTCAGCAGCTGACCAGTTGCTGGAACCTCTCCACTCACGTATCAATGAAGTTGCCTCCGGCCTCGTAGAAAGCATCCAAGAGCTTGAAGCTCTGCTCTTTGCTCATTGAGCCCATGAATTCGGACCAGGCATCGCCAATGCTCATGGCACCCAGCTGCAATGGGCTGACGCGGATGCCAGCAGTAGAGGAGAGGACGCGGTAGCGACCCAGCTCCGTCTTGGGCTCGGGCGCCGGTTGGAAAAGGTCTGTCATGGTAGTGAGGTATTGTTGTGTATGGTGTGCGGCAAAGCTACCGTTGTTTAGTGCGAAGGGAGTGGCGAGAAAGGCGTAGAGATAGGCAACTGTGGAAGAAATATATGCTGCCTCCGTCCGGAGCTGTCACTGTGGATCGTAGTACTTACCTCCGTTCTCCGTTGTCTCTGCGGACTTATGAGGTCACCGAGATTATTCAGATTTCTAGGTCGCGGCGGGATGAATAACGTTATGCAGGGGACCAGACGCGGTGCGGGGGCGGCATCGCGGACAGCTAGTGGGATGCGGCCGCGCCGGCCGCTTTTTGTGAAAGCTGATGTAATCGCTGAACTCCGCCGCTTGTGAGAATGTGACATTTTCGTGAGCTCGCACACTCAGGCGCGAACCTCGAGGTGGCATACCTCATTACATTGAGATGTGCGGAGCCAGATGTCATAGAACTGATCGTTCGCAGGCGAACGAGCGACGCTTCTGCGGCTACCGCGCTTTCGGCCGGCGGCGGGCGGCCGCTCGCCCAGCCATACGACCAGTCCACGTAACTCCTGACCGCGGATATCCAGGGACACCCCATGCATCTCGGAGGAGTGTTAGTCCGTGTCATTGTTATCACAGCACCTCATAACTGTCACGTCCACAGATCTTCTCCAGCATGGCTCAGCCCTCGACGTTCAGCCCATCCCGCTTGCCCTCAAAGTACGCTTGCAGCTCCTCTGCCATCTTCCCCTCTGTGTCCGCAATGATGGTACAAATCAGCGAGTAGTTGTTGAATAGGAATCGCTCCCTCTTCCTCGCTTCTGCAATGCCTTTACTGAGCTTGACCAGGAAGGCCTCGAACTCCATCCTGAGCCTTCCAAGACTATGGCTTATAGGCTCATCATCACCCGCCTCGGAGCTGAGAGCTAGTACACCCTGCACAAAGTTGGCGAAGCGCTGCGTCAAGCTATGTGGTGCCGTGGTCTGCGCAGTAGCTGGCGAGGATGTGAGTGCGAGAGCTGACCCAGCAGGCTTGCCGGGGAGCGAAACCGTGAGCTTCTTGACGGACTCGCAGTGCACATCCATGATCTTTTGAAAGCGTGGCCACAGTAGCATATTGGTAGCGTTGATATAGCCTTCTACCGTGGGCACCTTCCGTCTCTGCAGCTCGAAAGCAGATTGCTGAGTCAGCCGCACGCATATCAAGACACCAAGAGCATCAAGAGTATTCTCGATTAGTTGTTTCGTCAGATCTTGGCCGAACTGAAAGGTCGGGGCGAAGATCTCGTTGAACTTGCGGTTCGTGGTCTGGAAGCCTTGGCGGATGAAGAATTCGGTGAGGAAGCTGTATTCGGCAGACGCGTTGTCGACGAGGGCGAGGTTGAATGCTCGGAAGGGCGTTTCGAGGTAATGCATGTTCTTGTCGTTCTCCGCAGCAACGGAAGGGAGAGCGCCGCTGTTGCTAGTCGTGAGAATATCTCCTCTTCGGCCTATTTGGAAAGGATCGTGAGCGGTGCCAGGCTTGATGGGACGTTTTGCAGAAGGTTCCGCTGCTATAGCATCGGCTTGATCAACTGTGTAGAGGCTGAGCTTGTCAAGCGCGGCTTTGTAACGCGCAAAGTGGCTGGTATAGTACCAGGTCATGGTGTTGATATAGGCTTGCGAAATCTCCTCAGCCAATTGCGGCTCCCGGCTGGTTAGGAAACCGTAAACGTTGCGATATCGCAAGAAAGCATTCTGCTGTATAACCTGGGCGTTGATGCTGGGAGATCGGAGGGCCTTGATCTGAGCAACGACATAGTCTCGTATGCGCTCGACTGCCTTTGTAGAGACACCTTCAATCATCGGCTTGATGTCCTGCGCAACCTTGACATCCTTGTCATTGTTGGGCTTCGCCTCGATAGCCTTCGAGCGGCGTTCCAGCTCTTCCAATGCCTTCACCCAACCTTCATCCACCGCACCTTCAGTGAGCTTCCGAACCACTGCTGGCGGAATCACGAAGGCTTCTACTTCAGGGCCCAGGATCTTCTCCACGGCCTTCCTGTTCTCTAATTTGTTGTTGAGCTGGGTGGAGCGATCCTGCAGGTGCTCGATCTCGGATGACACAGCGGCCAGATCAGCTCGGAAGCTGGTCAGGTAAGACTCGACGGATTTGAGCACTGCATCGCATGCAAGTATAGATTTATGCAGCTCTTCGAATTTGTCTTTCTCCCGCTCAAAGTCTTCGATGACGGGAATGTCTACTGTCTCGGCCGCAACTCGCTCTGAGCCCGCATATTCCTCCAGACTCTGCCCGCCAAAATCTATATCTTCCACGATAGAAGCTGGTGGCCTGGACTCCTTTGCTTGCCCTCCAATTTGATCGGCTGTTGTGCCTCGCTCCGCCGTCCCAAGGATGTTGCGGAGCACCTCGACAGGGTCAGCCACATCGCCCGCAGGTCCACCTGCGAGTTCCGCCTTGAGATTGCTTCCATTAGGGACCCGAGTCGCAGCGGGAAGTACGTCAAAGGAGCCTCCGAAAGATGCGACAGACAGTGAAGATGTCCTTGGGCTGAGCCCTGGTCTCCGGGGTATAGTGCTTGGAGCTAGCTGGAACGACTTCCGAGGAGCGGGCGAGCCTCGTTGCGGCGTCTGAGCAGGCGTGGACTGGCTCGACTGTCCAGAGAATCGATCAAGCCATGCACTCGCCATGTTCGTTTTTGCTCGGACATGTACGCGAGTGTTATGCTGTCTGTTGAGGTTTGTCAACAGCTGGTTCGAGAAGCGGACACGCGCGGCTGAGCCGAGGTTGGCCCGAGCGACGACATTGTGATCGGTATCATTACTCTTCCCTACACTTCGGAGCAGAACTGGAGCCTTGCTCGAGCTTCGATCGCATGGTCTGCCTGGAAAGCACAAAGATCACCTAGATAGGAAGGGGAAGGGTGCAATAAACTACGGCTATCTGTGGCTTTCTAGACAAGACCAAGTAATACGACTGCGGGTCTTGCCCTCATAACGTGGGTTTGGAGAGTCTAGCGAGCCTGGCGATATGCGTGTACGCGGGCTTGGCGCCGCTCTCGGGAGTCCTCGACTGTGTACGGTGCTCCCCGTGCAGCCTCGCGGACTCCATCGAAGCAGGGAGGACTAGCAAGCGTTAAAGTCCATTGTGCCCAGCAGAGCAACTTCCGAGCAAATCTTGACAGAATCTGTCCAGCAGTTGAACTAAATGCAGACGAAAGAGTGGGATGGGCGAAGCAAACACATGTCGCTCTTGGAGGTTATTTTGCCGCCCCAGGCTGCACCTTTGAGGTCGCGACCGCCAAGAACGGATCTGGCCAATCACACGCATTCACCAACCCCACTAGAACAGCCGGCGGGGCATACTGACTTGTGCGAAAATCGAAGGTCAATTTGTAGTCTTCACCCCTCTCAACAACACCTCCCTTTGCTCCTATATTCTCGACGCTTACGCATTCGACATCTCTTCCCAACCTTCCATCCCATCCATACCCATCCATCTACTACATCACCATGGCGGAAGCGAACAACGACGCTCAGGTAAGCAATCCCACGCACCCCGCTGCATCGAGTGGCCGCAGCCATTTGGCTCTCGGCATCTC
>DAHZQE010000167.1:0-4691 GCA_027409005.1 Ferrimicrobium sp.
TCGCCCTAGTTCTGTCCCTGTGGATAGGGAAGAACACACAAAGGCTGCTGGAGAGCGAAGACAAAAGAGGTGCATATGAATGTAAATGTATTTCGGAGCGGAATAGCAGTATGTTGCAAACAGTTCGCAATTAGTGTTGAAACGTCACCCATGAACAGCAAGCACAGGTAGCAGAAAGTGAACGCATGAGCGACCAACTAACTCCGCAGCCAACACCAGCGCAGGAACAACCACGTAAGATGCGCCAAGTCTTTGGCTTGCTTGACCTGTTCCCACTATCAATATCGAGCATTGGCCCCGTGTTTTCGGTGGCAGCCACCGGTGGCGTTATGGCCGCCGATGCAGGTTGGTGGGCGTTACCAGCGATCGCCATCTTAGCGATCCCATTCATCATCGCATCGTTCGTATTCAGGCTCCTCAATCGACATTTCCCTAACTCAGGGGCCTCCTACCATTGGTCATCTCGCGTGATGGGTCGCAGGGTATCGCAGTACCAAGCATGGATCCTGATTCTGGCCTACTTTTTCTCAATTCCACCGATCGCCATCCCAGCAGCGACGTATACGCTCGCGCTGATAGCTCCTCATTACCACCCAAGCAACATCGTAACCATTCTGGTAACCATATTTTGGGTCGCATTCGCAGCAGTTCCATTGCTCCTTGGCTCCAAGCCAACAGCCCAGATCACCAAGGCCTTCTTCGCCCTCGAGATGGTATCACTGATAGGCTTTGGGATTCTCGGCCTCTCTCGACTCCATGCGACTTCAGTCGGGATACACTTCGGAGCGCTCCCCGTTGGCGGCATGTTGGTTGTCGCCGTCGTCGCAGCTACCATTTTGGACGGCTGGGAGATCGACTCCTACGCCGCCGAAGAGTCAGAGAAGCCACGTCAAGACCCTGGCATCAGCGGGATCGTCGGTGCCTTCCTCGCCCTGGTGTTTTATGCAATCCTCTATCCGCTGATCTTCTCAGAGACTCCAATGAAGCTGCTGGCATCGCACAGCGACGCCGATCCTCTTGCCCTCTGGGCTCAGCGAGTACTACCGTCCGCACACTGGGTAATCCTTGTGCCGATTCTCGCCTCAACAGCCGGAGGACTCTGGCTTACCACATATATCCTGACTAGAGCCCTCTATTCAATGGGGCGCGAGCAGCTCATTCCACAGGCGTTCGGCAAGCTGAGTAAACGCCACGTCCCCCACATCGCCACGCTTGCGGTTCTTAGTCTTACGTTGGTAGTCGTGGCGGTGCAGTTGTTCGTATCTTCCCTGGGTAGTTTTTTCAACCTCGTGCTCTCTGCAGCTGGCTTTTTCCTGCTTGCGGAGTTTTTCTTTGACATACTAACAGCGGTCATCTTTTTGACAGTTGGACATAAAAAGCTTCCTGACGTCCAATTTCAACCCCACCAACATCGGTGGTTGCTGATAGGCGCAATCTTCTCCGGGAGTATCATGGGCGCACTCCTGGTGGCATTCTTCATCTACGGCCCCAGAGCGATCGGAGTCGGAATCGATCAAACGCTAGTTGTGCTCCTGCTCGCCGGGGTGCTCTTCGTGTTGGTCACATTGCGACGGGTGAAACGCAGTTACATCTTCGATGGCAACAACGCCGACTCAGAACAACCACTCCCCGAGGCAGGTTCAAGCAGCACCGGCATGAATGGCTAGCAGCCAAGTTCCTAAGAAAACCATCACCGTTCTAAACGTCGGCATACACGGCGAACCATCAGCAGCTCCATATCCCCTACGGTGGATGTCGTGACCATTCTTGTTGATGCCGCCAATATCGCTGTGAGTCGATCCGATAGGGTTCTATTTTCAAACCTCTCGATCACCATCTCGGATGGAGATCGGCTTGGAGTGGTTGGAATCAATGGCACAGGCAAATCTACCCTGCTGCGGGTCCTCGCCGGAACGCAATCTCCCGAAGCCGGCGAGGTCCGCAGAGGTAAAGGCGTCGTCATCAACCTCCTCGATCAGCAGGACAATCTCCCGGATGCAAGCGTACGCGAGCTGGTTGGGACCGGCTGGGAAAGTGAGGCCATTCTCGATCGACTAGGGATGATGACATCGATCGATATGAAAATCTCTGAGCTCTCGGGGGGTCAGGTAAAGCGAGTAGCGCTTGCGCGTGTACTCAGTAAACCGGGAGATCTATTGATCCTCGATGAACCAACCAATCACCTCGATCTGGCCGCGGTAACCTGGCTTGAGGCCTGGCTCGCGCGCTTTCCTGGAGCGGTCGTCCTCGTGAGCCACGATCGCTACCTCCTCGACCGAGTGACCAACAGGATGCTCGAACTCGATCGCGGCCAAGCGTATCTGCATAATGGTGGCTATGCCGCCTATCTCGCGGCCGGTATCGAACGTGAAGTCCAGGCCGAGACACAAGACTCGATACGCCGCAACCTTGCCCGTCGTGAGCTCGCATGGCTCAGACGAGGGGCGAAGGCCCGCACCCGCAAGCCGCAGGCGAGAATTGACGCCGCTAAACAACTCATTGAAACCCGACCCCAACAGGCGGCTCGCGTTGGTGCTATCGATCTCGGTTTTGACACTCCTCGTCTAGGAAGCAAGGTAATAGAGCTTCAGGAAGTAGGCTTCCGATTTCCGAAGAGTCAGCTTCCAACATTTAGCAACGTGACCTTAAGTCTGGATCCACGTGAACGCTTGGGAATTGTGGGACCCAACGGCGCAGGCAAAACCACACTCCTCGAGATTCTGGCCGGCCTGAGACCACCAACATCAGGTAGCGTTGACTCCGGTACGACCACCAGAATCGGTTACTACGCCCAGCATGGCCCTGATCTGGATCCAACGGCACGAGTTCGTGATGTAGTGGCTGGCCCTCATCGTATAGCCGGGGATCCCTCTGACATCCGCTTGATGGAGCGCTTCTGGTTCACCGGCGAGCTCCCCTGGGCAACGGTTGGGACTCTATCTGGCGGGGAACGTCGACGTCTACAACTACTGACCGTCCTGGCTGCACGACCAAACGTCCTCCTTCTAGACGAACCTACGAACGATCTCGACCTAGACACCATGCGCGCGCTCGAAGATTACCTCGAGGACTGGCCGGGCGCATTGGTAACGGTGAGTCACGATCGCACATTCCTCGATCGCGTTACCGACCGTATCCTGATATGCGCAGATCGAGAAGTAAAATCGATTCCAGGTGGTCTCACCGCCTGGATAGCAATGGCGAGCACGCGGCCCAACCGGGACTCTGGCCCACTCACCTCAGGTCCATCCAACCGGCAATCGGCACCACAGGCGCGAGCTACTCCAGCACGGAGGAGATCGGCGAGTACGGTCCGTTTCCGACTACAAAAACTCGAGGCAACTATCGACAGACTGACCCACGAACGCAACCGACTCACGCTAGCCTTCGAGGGCGTGACCGACCACGAAGCGCTCACCAAGCTCGGAATCGAGCTCGCCCACTGCCAAGCAGAGCTCGAGAGTGCCGAAGACGAGTGGCTCACGCTCACAACCGAGCACGACCAGAACTCACACTCATGAGATACCGATTATTAATCCCGTCTTCAGCTCTCTCGTCGCCGCATACAAAATGTGACATCAATAGACAAAGAAGGCCCCATCAACAGCAAAACCGAGTTACGCAGTCTCTCCAATACGGGCAAGTAAATCGCTCACTTGTTCTTGACTTAACCCAAAACCTGGAACTTGGAGTGGATCAAACCCATCAGCCATAGCCCAAGCATGGGTATCCTCTATCGTGTCTCTTAGCGGCCGGGGTGCGAGCCCGGCGGCGTAGGCCCTCTCCGGGTTAGCAGCGCCGACATTGCGATCAGGATCATCTCCTGCCCAGAGTGGGAAGACAGATTCGTTAACACCAACCTCTCTTAGCAACGATGGCTCAACCCACTCGAGGTTTAGGTCACTCGGACCCACGACTGCCTTGACCAGCTCCAAGAATTCAGCGAAGGTTATGCCAGAGGGTGGGCTCACGGTATGGTAGGTTCCCGCGGTCTGAGCGTGTGCGAGCGTGACCATGAAGTCCGCCAGATCACGAACGTCAATGACCTGGAACGGATTCTCCTTTGGTCCAGGCGCCAAAAAGACTCCGCCTCTAGCTATCATCTCGATCCACCACGTGAAGCGCTGAGTATGGTCATAGGGGCCAACCACATAGGTTGGTCGGACTATGGCTACAGGAACGTGTCGAAAACTTCGTTGAGCCTCAAGCTCACAGAGCGCCTTGAGTCCGCCATAGGTCTGACCGGTAACCTCTTCAATCGTCGGATCTGACAACGTCTGCAAAGGTGCATCCTCTGTATACCCAGCCTCGATCGGGCTAGCATATGCCGATACCGACGATACATGCACGTACGTCCCTCCACGCACTCCGAGATGCTCTGCGAGCAGCTTGACTTGGCGAGGGAAGTAGGCCGAGGTGTCGATAGTCGCATCCCAGTCCCCATTAGCCAAACCAGATAGATCACTGTTTCTATCACCAAGGATATGGCTCACCTCGGGAAACAAACTCGGGTTTGTGCGACCACGGTGGAAGAGGGTGACCTCATCTCCGCGGGCCAAGAGTTCAGCCACTACATGTCTACCAATGAACTGGGTTCCGCCAATCACAAGAATTCTCATGAACCGAGCCTAGCGAGTGCATACTTGCCGCTCCAAAGTACATATACATTTTTATGCACCTCTTTTGTCTTC
>DAHZQE010000170.1:0-9436 GCA_027409005.1 Ferrimicrobium sp.
ACGGCCGGTTCGCTATGGCTGACCGACCAGCGGGTCGAGCGGCTATCAGAGGCTCATCTGGCGCGGTTGCGTCGACACGCGCTCGGCTTCGTGTTCCAGGCATTTCACCTAGTCGATGAGCTAACGGCGCTGGAGAACGTCGAGTTGCCCGTGCTGCTAGCGGGGGGCTCACCGCATCAAGCCCGCAAGCGGGCGGCCGAGCTACTGGGGCGTATTGGGTTGACGGAGCGTGCCGAGCACCTGCCCTCGGCGCTGTCGGGTGGGCAGCGTCAACGCGTGGCGATCGCTCGGGCGCTGGCCAACAAGCCAGCGGTAGTACTGGCTGACGAGCCAACCGGAAACCTCGACAGCGCGGCGACAACCGAGGTGTTGCGCCTGTTCGAGCAATTGCACGCCGATGGCCAGACGCTGGTTTTCGTCACGCACGACGAGCGGATCGCCGCGACAGCGGACCGCCTGCTCACAATGCGCGATGGCGCGCTAGTTGATGAGACCCTTCTGACCGGAGGTAGCGAGCGGAGCCTGGGCGCAATCACTGGGCTTGGGGAGTAGCCGAGCAATGGGACGACTCTTGCTCATCTGGCGATTGGTGCGCGGCGATATCAAGCGCCGAACGGTCCAATCGCTGCTGCTGGTAGCGATGATCGCTGCGACGACAGCGACGTTGACGCTCTCGCTCTCGCTCCAAGGAGTGAGTAGTCCGTTTGCTCGCACCCGTGCGGCCACCAATGGCCCAGACGTCGCAGCTCTATACCAGCCCGGCTTTCACGGCACCATGAGCACGCTCAAGCAGTTCGAGGCGCTGCGGAACTCGCCGGGAGTCGTCGCATCTTCAGGTCCCTTCCCCGTGAGCGAGTTGGAGCTCACCGCCCGCGGGCATGTGGTCCGGGTCCATGTTGAGGGCCGTGACAGCAACCGTGCCACGGTCGACCAGCCGCTGCTGACTGCTGGCAGCTGGACGGGGCCAGACGGGATCGTGATCGAGCGCAACTTCGCCAACACCCTCGGTGCCCACGTCGGTGACACGGTCCAGCTCGGTAGACGACAGCTAACCGTGCGCGGCATCGCCGTCACCGTCGCGATGGCAACAAGCGACCCGCTCGTGTGGGTCGATCCTGGCACCCTGCTCGCCCTCGCAAACCACAGCCAACCAATGTGGTATGCGTTGAACCTCAAGCTCTCCGATCCCGCCGACGCTCCCGCGTTCGCCGACACGCGCAATACGCCAAACGCGGCCTGGTTCCTTCAAACCTGGCAGGGAATACGCGCCGATGACAGCACCGCCATCTCCAACGAGCAGCAGCTGCTGGATATGGGCAGCGCGCTGCTGGCCATGATGGCGATTGCCGGTATCGCGGTCATGGTTGGCGGGCGCATGGCGGAGCAGACCCGCCGTGTCGGGCTACTCAAGGCTGTCGGCGCCACCCCGCGGCTGGTCGCCCTGGTGCTATTGGCGGAGAACCTGCTTCTCGCGGTCCTCGGCACGATCGCTGGCCTGGCGATCGGGCGAGTCGTCGCGCCAACACTTGCAAGACCCAGCGCCAGTCTGCTCGGCAGCGCCGGCTCCCCAGCCCTGGCTGCCACGACGGTCCTGCTCGCAGCGGCACTGGCCGTCGCCGTCGCCGTGGCCGCCACTGGCCTGTCCGCACTACACGGAGCTCGCGCGAGCACGATCCGGGCGCTCAACGATCCCGCTCGACCACCACAGCGCCACACCCGAATGATTGAGCTGTCCTCGCGACTACCGGTGTCGCTGCTGCTGGCGGTCAGGTTGATCGCTCGACGGCCACGACGGGCGCAACTGGCAATAGCCAGCATCACGATCGCGGTTGCCACCTTTATCGCGACGCTCATGATGCGTAACACCACCGTCCTCGGCGTGAAAGTCGCAGGCAACATCCTGGCAGCCTCTAAGCAGGAGAGCCTCGATCACCTCGGCGGTGTACTGAGCGTGATCGTGCTCGTGATCGCGGCGATCAACCTACTCTTCACCACCTGGGCCACCGTCCTCGACGCTCAGCGACCCACCGCTCTCGCCCGAGCGCTCGGCGCCACACCGCGCCAAATCGCTGCCGGTCTTGCCAGCGCCCAGCTCGCTCTCGGATTGATCGCTGTCATCCTCGGCATCCCTGTCGGGCTCGTGTTCTATCTGGTTGCAGGCGGCAATCCCAAGCAAGCGAACCCGCCGATCCTCTTGATGCTCGGCGTGATCCCAACCACGCTACTCATCATCGCGGGACTCACAGCCATCCCGACCCACATCGGGGCACACCGACCCGTTGCCGAGGTGCTGCGAACCGAATAAGTCGGCGGTTTCCAGAATTGAGCGCAGTTTTCGGAGGCCCCTGATATCAATGTCAATTCGAAGATCGCGAACGCTCTCGGGGTTCCGAGTTTACGACATTGACTGGACTTTCAAGCACTCAACGAAGGGTTCGTGTCGAGTTCTCGAAGGAATCCTTGACCCTTACTGGTAAAGACTCGCTAATGTCGCAGCTGCCGCTCTCGGTGATGGGAGCCTTTGCTTAGTTTGAACGGGCATTGATTCTCGAGCGCCAAAGGGAAGCCCTGGCAAAAAGCCGATGAGTCTATAAAGGACGCACGAGGACAGTATGCAACGACGAAATAACAAAGCTGGGACAAAGAGCAATGGCTGGCGAACCGAAAGCAACCTTGGCCAGAAAGTTTGGCATCAGCCGCGACACATTATGCAAGTGCCTCAAGCCCGGGCCCTTGGATCGAAGAGTCTGGACCAGGCTCTGGATTGTGAACCAGATTTACCATCGAACCGAGGGTGAGCAATCACGTTTTGTCCTGTAGAGCTACTGCTATAAAGCAGATTGATGAATTTGTCTCCCAAGATCTTGCGAGCGAAAAATAGTCAGAAATGTGAGGCGGCGTTACTTCTCAGCGGATCCTCGAAGGCGAAGACCCTGGTAGTTATGCATCATTATGTTTGGGTCAATGCCGTAGCGACGGAGCGGGCCAGTCGTCATTAGGCCTCAGGCACAAGATGTCCAAATAGTTCAAAATTCAAGAGTTAGGAGTTCCTTGCCGACAATTACCCGGCCCTTGTAAACCTCACCGATCTCTCGAACAGCGCGCTCCATGCTTCCGGAACGCTCCAAATTACGACCACTGTGAACCAGCACCAGATTCTTAACCCCTGCCTCGTCAGCCAGCGTACCCGCTCCAATTGTACCCATCTGGCCCTCGTCCTCGCAGTCGCATGCCATCTGTTCCTGGTGGTCCCAACACATCGCCACTAGGACATCTGCGCCCTTTGCCAATTCCTTGACAGAGTCACATGGCTTTGTGTCTCCGGTGAACACGATGCTACATTCCTCAGTGTCAATTCGCCAGGCTAGTGAATCTAAATACGGCTGCACATGGACACCCAGGCCCGAAGTCACCTGCCACCTGTCTGTCTCATTTCGCCATCCCGCGTCAACGTTGAGAGCATCCACCATTGGCCAAAGTCTCGGAAGCTTGCCACCGCGATTGACGAAAACCCTCTGGCTCAACTCAGAATTGATCCGAGCTCTAACATCATGGGAAAATACACCCATTTCGCCAATTAATCCCGCGGTCAACTCTTCGGTTGGCTTAGGGCCGTACACCGAAAGCGGATTGGCTCCTTGTTTAATATTCTGGTCCCAACGGCAGAGCAAGAAGCAAGGGTAGTCCACGTCGTGGTCGTAGTGATGGTGAGTAAAGAAAAGATGACTGACATCCGTCGGCCAAAGACCCGCCTTCACCAACTTGTGAGTGGCTGCGGGGCCACAATCGAACATGGCCAGCTGATCCGCGACTCCGACCACAAAAGACGAACCGTATCGCTCTGCGGTTGGCGTGGGTGTCCCAGAACCGAGAATATACAGTTTTGTCATCGATGCCCCATTCGTAGTAAGAAATGATGCGGCCTCCACATAAACGAGACCATTGATGTCTTAGAAGCCAGAGATGTAAAACCCTCGCCTGAATTAGCGTCGGCAAACGATAATTCCATTTCAGTCCACCATTGCCAGAGTCGCTATCATTACACACATCTCAGCGGCATCGGTCATAGATATCGAGCTAAACCTTTCTGTCGGCGAAATGGGTAGCCAACTGCAAACTATCTACGCCACACTGTTCGTAGCCTTCTCGGAGTATCTCATTAGTACCAACAAGTCAGCCGCATTTCGCCTCAAGCTCTATTCGCTCAGCTTCCGATGGTCTATGTGCCATGAGCGCTTAATATTTTTTATCTTGCGATCCTTTCTGTCAACGTAAGAGGCAGCGGTTCACGAATTACTGAAGTGGGGTTCGCGCTTTTCAAAGAAGGCGGCTATCGCCTCATCTTTATCTGCCGTTCCAAGGCACAGAGCGAACAGTTTCCGCTCAAACTCTATGCCAGTCGCGATATCCATATCAAAAGAACGCAATACGGCATCGCGTGAGGATACAAAAGCAAGTTTTGGTTTATGCCCAAGCTTGTCGGCAAGGACTAATGCTCTTTTGATCAAATCTTCCGACGTAGTAACTTCTGTTACAAGTCCGATTTGTCTGGCCTGATCTGAGTCAATCCGCTCGCCGCTGGTAGCAATTTGCATTGCCCACCCCAGTCCAACTATGCGTGGAAGCCGCTGGCTCCCTCCGCTGCCAGGTGTGACCCCCAAGTTGATCTCGGGAAGGCCAAATTCAGCCGATTGGCTTGCAATTCTTATGGTACAGGCAAGTACAAGCTCCAAGCCTGCACCTACGCAGATGCCATTGATAGCTGCAATCGTAGGCTTTGAAAGTGTTTCGATTACTCGGGGTAGATCTCGCCGCAGTTCGGCGGGCCGCTCGAGCTCACTTGCCGTGGTCCGCGCTTGCAGTTCCTCCAGGTCTGCACCCGCAGAGAACGCTCGGTCGCCCTTTCCAGTAATCACGACTGCGAGGACTGCGTTGTCGGCCTCGGCCTGCAGCAGGCACTGAATCAGTTCCTCCCGCATCCGTAGACACATAGCGTTGCGGCGTTCGGGCCGATTTAAACGAACTACGACAACACCGTCTTTAACTGACACTTCAATGTCTTCGTAATGATGGCCACCAGCAGCATCTCCCATGTCAGCCGTGTGCTCGGCAACAGGTTCAATTTTCATTCCAACACTCCTCTGCTGTTCAGATCGAAAGATTCGCGCGTAGTTGGGTGCAATTCGTCCCGTGTGGAAGAAAGACCAGACGCTGCAATCAGTGAAGCTGATCTGGCTACAGTCTTCACCAACTCGCACATAGTCGTAATTTTGTCTGGCGAAAAGCGGTAGACTGGACCCGCTATACCAAATGCAGCCATTGCCTCGCCGCTGCCGCCAATTATAGGTGCTGCAACGCCCCCGACTTCTGGATGGTGTTGGCCCATATTCGTTGAAAAACCATTCTGCCGAATATCTTCCAACTCATGACGCAATTGATCCGGGTCGGTAACAGTCAGGTCAGAGTATCTACGCAATGGCTGGGAAAGAATCTCATCAATAACGTAGTTGGGGGCGAAAGCTAGTAGCGCCTTCCCTGTAGCAGTACAGAATAGTGGAACTCGTTGTCCCAAATAAGTCTGGGCAGCCACCCTTTGCAGGCTCGGTATTCTGGCTATATATACAGCGCTAGCACCGTCTCTGACAGAAAGGTGCACCGTTTCCTGGGATGCCTGTGCGAGTTCTTCAAGGTGCCGCTGCGTAAAAGCCACTAGACTGCCTGGACGTCCACTGCGAACACCGATCTCCCACACCTTCAATCCGAGTCGGTATGTGCCGTCTCCGAGACTCTCGATGAAGCCGTGATTCGAAAGAATACTGAGCAGCCGATGCGTCGTGCTCTTAGTAAGAGAGGCTCGCACCGCGAGTTCCCGAAGTTCGACCGCATCTTCGCTAACCCGAAAGGCTTCTAGGAGCGTTAAAGCTCTATCGAGGGATGAAGGAGACGGCCCATCGCCGCTTGACGTTACCCGGGGCATATCGATCTCAGCATTGTAGCTCCACTAAACCGGCAGACAGCGGTGGGGGTTCATTCATGGTATTTGGCCTCATTCTGTGGGCATGAGGCCAAATAGATCGCCGAAGCAAGTACCAGTTCTCGCCGTTTCCAGAGCCAGAACATGCCGTAAGTCGATGTTCGCTACATTAGCTTCTGGTCCGAGGATACCGAACAAGCGAGACGCTAGCGGCAGCAGATGAGGAAAGCTAATACCATAAGGAAGCTCGATGATTAAAGGAGTGCAGTCATGCCTTGATAGTTCTTCCAAGAATCCATCCAAAAGGCCCTTTCCATCCATTGATTCAATCCGTTCGGATTCAACTATTATCCTTGCCGCACCAAGAGTCTGAAAGACTTCGAGATGTGACAGGACGTCCACTGCACTAGGGTCAAACGCACTCCCCTTTCGTCCGAGTTCGACGAAGACCTCAAGCCCACGATCTAGAATCTCTGCAACTAGGTCCCGCTGGCGCCTAAGAGATACGTAGGCTCCACTAGTTGATATCTCGACCGCATCTAGCTTCAGTGTCGCACACTCATCCAGGAATTCGCCAACCTTATTATGAATTAGCGCATATTCGAGAGCCATCCCACCTGCGAAAACTCTTATTTGTAGTAGATGAAGTGCCGCTATTTTCCGAGCGAGCAGTGAGGCTGGCACCAACCGTGGAATTAGCCAGCCTAGTTTGAGATAGTCGATGTATGGAGCCGAAAAATCGCCCAGCTGCTCCACTTCCGCCAGAGAGATGAAGCCAGCGTCCATGCCGTCGACCACAACCGTTAAGCCGCTGGTACGCGGCTTCTGAGAATGCCTCGCCAGCGGCAAACATCCATACGCGAATTCTTGACTGGTAACATCTACGATCGATTTACTCATCAGCTAACCTAGCCTTCACTACATCCGTTTGTTGCCGTGACCATTCCGTCTTTATATCCTCAACAATGCCCGCCCACTCCTCAATTTTTCGCGTTGTACAAAGTAACGGATGTGCAATAATCTCAGTAACGCCTGCGGATAGCATTGCGATTACGCGTTTACGGGTGTCCAAATTATCTCCCAACCAGTAGTCGGCCGCGTTCTTCGTGGCCTGACCGCTGCCTAGTACTTGTTCTGCCATTGCCTGCCTCATAGCCGTCGTAGGGGCTAAGGCAAGGTAATTAACATGGGCGACGGCAAAGTAAGCCTTGCTAGCACGAGCTGGTCCAATTGACCCTAAACCTTCGGAAACCAATTCCGGCGTGGCCTGAGGCCTTACCAACCACCCGTCGGCATTCCGGACTCTAGCCAGCCAGGAGTCCTTCCACTGGTTGCTGCCCAAGTTTCCATGGTCGCCTGACACTTTTCCTCCAGCGATCAGTACGGCTACCGAAGGTGTCCGCTCTCTAAGCTCAACGACAGCGGCGTCGCAAATCTTGCCGCGCTCCCTAAATGGAACTCCAAGCCGGGCAAACTCATCGGCATTCCAGCCAACGGCTAGGCCAGCACGGCATCGACCGCCGCTCATTTCCTGCAAGGTGCGCCACGTATTGCCCAGTAACTGTAAGGGCCTCAGGGGCGCAATGAGAGCAGCAGTGCCAATAGTGATTCGGCTGGTACTTGCCGCTACCCATGTGCAAGCTACCATTGCATCGGATTGAGCCTCCTCTAGAAATGTAAGATAGTTCTTCACCGGATAGGGGTGGTCTACGATCCAAAACGAATCAAGTCCATTGCTCTCTATTGCAGACCCGAAATCCTTTATCGATCGCGAGTTGCTTACCGGTGCATCAACACGAACTCCGAAACTTATTGCTGGCGAGGAAGCAGCGGTTGCGGTCATTCGCCACTACTTCCTCTCATCTCGATCTCATGCCAACGAAGTATTCGTCGCCCCAGGAGGCGCAAGCCCGCCGTGATGACTGTAGTCACAATTGCTAATAGGAGTAGTACTGCAAAGAACTTGTTCGTATCAAAAGTGTTAGCTGTGTAAGAGAGCACAACCCCCAACCCGTGGCTACCACCGATGATCTCGCCGGTCACTGCGCCAAGGAAGCTATAAACTAGGCCGAGTTCCAGACCGGCAACCAAGGTAGGCACCGCAGCGGGAAGGACAAAACGTCTTAGGCGCTGACTCTCGGTTGCCCCCAAGCTCCGTGCCAGCAACAGCAAATCTCGATCTGCGCTGGTGAGGCCCGCCATAGTGTTCGACAAGAGGATGAAAAAAACTAGGCTCACCGACAGAGCGATCTTAGATGGCTGACCTAGTCCAAACCAAATGATAAATAGCGGAGCTAGGGCGACACGTGGAAGACTATTAGCTGCACTCAATAACGGCTGCACGGCCTGGTTTACCACCTTGAACCGAGACAATAGGAATCCGGCAGATATTCCGGCGACCGCCCCAATTAGAAAGCCAACCACGGTCTCGCTTAGTGTCGTGGGAAGATCTCTTGTCACAACTGAAGTGGGAAAGAGCCTTACAAAGGCTACGGCAATCTTTGATGGCTCACCAACAAATGTCGGATCCATGACTCCAGTAACGGCTAAGAGTTGCCAACTCCCAAGTACCACCACCAAGAGGGTCAAGCGGATTAGCCACACCTTGCCTGCAGCGCGTAACATGCCTCCCTTTGGCTGATAATAGATCATGGGTGATTCCACTGATAGACCCGAGTCGGTCGAAACTACTGTCGTCATTTCACTCCCACTTCCTCCCCAAGGTCATTCCAAATATTCTCGTAAAGGCGCTGATAGCGACTATCACTACGGATACGCCCGGCTCCACGAGTCCGCGGCAGGTCTACCTCGTACTCGTGTTTAACGGATGCAGGGCGGCGCGAAAAGAGCACTACTCGATCGGCGAGAGTCAGTGCTTCCCCAAGATCGTGAGTTACTAGCAGCACCGTTCCGGAGAATTCCGATAGAAGTTCTAAGAGAAGATCCTGCATAGCAATACGTGTTTGGGCATCCAAGGCTGCGAATGGTTCGTCCAGCAACAGAAGGTTGGGTCTAGTCACAAAGGTCCGCGCCAACGCCACTCGTTGGCGCATTCCTTGAGACAGTTGGGATCGGTAGCGATGGGAGGCATCTGCCAGCCCCACCCGTGAGAGGGCTTCTAACGCTCGGGTATGCTGCTCTTCCTTATTAACTCCCCGCAAAGCCAGGGCAAGCTCCACATTGCCCAACGCGTCCTTCCAGGGTACCAGTCCATCTCTGGCGAAGGCGTATGCACTGCCGGGCTGACCCGCTATCGGAGGGGCACCTCTTACGAGGATGGTTCCACTATCGTATCGCTCAAGGCCAGCCACCATATTTAAGAACATTGTCTTACCGCAGCCGCTAGGACCTATTATTGCGACACATTCTCCCTCTCTGACCTCCAGGTCCACTTCATCAAGGATCGCGAATTGTCCATCGGCACTGTCTACATGCCGACATACTTTTGACGCGAAGATAATT
>DAHZQE010000183.1:0-5990 GCA_027409005.1 Ferrimicrobium sp.
TTTCAGTTGCAGCAGGATTGTTCGCGAAATCCCGAGTCCCACGCAGACCTTTCAGCTCGGTCCCGAAGACGCGTCCTACAGCCTCTCGTGGGGCTTTTCCCGGGTGGCCACACCACGGTCGAGAACCGCAAGGCTTGGTCACTAGCGAACAGACCTTGCCCACTGCGCATGTGCCGTGAGCCGAGGAGGACGCGCGCGGTACCTTCCAACGCTGCGGTAGAGTACGGCTGCAACCCAGACGCGTACCATTGGCGGATTCGGCTGTGAGAAATGTGGAACAATCTGCCGGCACGTGACAACAGTCTTGGTCCGCGACCTCTGACACGCAGGAAGCAGTCGGACCGGAATACATGGACAGGACGGCGGAGCAAGCATTTTCCACCTGTTCACGATTTATGTGCATACCAAGATTGAACGAACATCGCCAGCACCAGCAAGTCAGTCCATCGCACCGCGGAACAGGATTCTCGGCAAGGCCATAGAGATCGCCACTGCAGCGAAACGCTTGCGTGGACTCGCAGACGTCCACGTCGATGTTGGAGTGAGGACCAGGAGTCGCAACCCCTCCCCCCCCACCGCAGCGTCGCGGGCGCCGCAGGGCAAGCAAAGTTTGTTTCCTGCGGCTCGCTCCGCCAGAACAGGTCTACGGCTGTCCGTGGAAGGCAATTTCTGAGTAACAGGCAAGGGCATCGCGATGCAACAGAATACGTTTCAATGAAAAGTATGGGTCTCGGTGGGACCTCGCCAGCGCTCAACGACGAGCCGACGAAATCGACGCAGGCCTTCATCCCGGCCGCCGAGACCAAGTGAGACTAGTGCCTGAAAAAAGCGCGTCGGACCTGCAGCAACGGCCCAGCCGCCGCCGTCGCAGCGAATCAGCGTCCGGTGCCTGGCTGGTTCCTAGACTCCGCAATCAGCCACCGACATGCCCTCCTGCCGATGCCGTTGGCCGGAATCGACGCTTGCCTGCCAGGCTCTGACGACCAGCAGCGCCGGCGCCGTAAGGCTGCTCTCTGATTGATCCGGCGCTGATTTGCTAGCACCTCGCCGGGCTTAGCATCTCCTCCACGTTTTATGATGTGCCGGGGTTGTGGTCTTCTCCCGTCCACTCTGGCACCCCGAATAAATCCCCCAGCCCGTCGCCATTGCAAATTCTTCCCTCCCCTGCCACACTCTCTGTCGTCTCTGCTGCGCTCTGGAAGTTCGCTTACTGCTGTGCAGTGTCACTCCTTTGGACCTTTTGGAAACCACAAGCTTCATTCTTTGACCTCCGCGATCAAGTCTTCACTCGCTGGACTTTCTTTCGCGAACGAACCATTGGAACTGCACACTGCAGCATTCTGGTATCGACGACTAGATTCCGACCGACAGATAAGTCGCAAATCGTCAAGACACGACTCGACCTAAGATGTCTTCCATCATCGCAATGACGGCCCTTCTGGCCTCTGCTGCAGTCGCCGCTTCGGTCGGCAGCGCTGTCGTCTTGAACGGCTGCACTTACGAGATTTATCTCGCTGACGTCCCGGCTTCTGGCGGAGGCTACCAGGCGATAGACAAGACCCTTCAACCCAATGAGACTTGGTCGCAGCAATGGACTGAGCTCACCAACGGCAACGGCTGGTCGATCAAGCTCAGCAAGGACAACTCGTGGTCGGACATCATGCAGTATGAATACACCTTCCACAATGACGGTGGCATCTGGTTCGACCTGAGCGAGGTCAACGGCAACCCATGGAACGGCAACTGGGAGATCACCGCCGAATCCCCCAGCAGCACCTGTGAGCCGAAGCAGGCTGCTTATCGTTACGCTACCGACGATGCATATGGAATGCAGTACTGTCCCCAGGATGCCGTGATTACCGTCACTCTCTGCTCTGGCGAGTCCCAAAACAACGGTAGCGCCGCTTCTGCTTCCTTGTCTGCTGCGGCTTTGAGCTCCAGCATCGCGACTGCATCCGGCCTCTCGATGGCATCCACTCCAATCTCGACGCCTTCGATTGTCGCCCCGACCATTGCGCCAGCATCAAGCAACCCCGCTGCCTATACCGGTCCGCACCACTGGCGTGGTAACCAGAACAATGCCGCCGTCTCACCCGCGACTACCCTCTCGACTGTCACCACTCCCGCCGCTGTCTACGATCTCGGGGGCGTGACCGTAACGGAGATTGAGACCGCCATTGTCACTGAGTTCGTCACTGCCTACAACAAGCGCCACGAGCACCACCCACGCCACAACCGCGCTTAGATATCGATCGATTGCCGGTGTAGCAAATATTTAACTCAACCTATTGATCTTAAGCTGAACGGCCCGACGATCTCTTCTGTATCTGCTTCGATGTTGATAGACTGTTTTGAGGGTGGCTTGGAGCTTGTCGAACGATGAGAAAGCTGGTTGCTTATGACGCTTCTCGGACTGAGCGCGCTGTGCCGCCGCCAGCGAATGACGAAGGACAACGATCAATGACCAGGCATGTAGCTGCAGAGTCAAGCGAGTTTTGGCGTCACGGATGATCTTCGGTGTGTGGCTTTGGACATAGGATTGCCTGATGTTTGGTAGGTAGCCTCTCATTGCACAGACGATTCACTCCCATTGTCGGCATCGCAAACCTTCTCCTTGGGCAGACGTTCCAACAACAGTCCCAGCGCTGCGAGCTGAGCTTTCGGCCTCCTTTTCCCAAGCTACATCGACTTGTGTCTGGGCATTTCTCTGCCCACGTCTTTTCTCAAGATGCTGCACAGTACTGCAATCTCCCCTTCATTGCTGTCAATCGACGGCTCGCACAGAAAGTTGTGGCGCTAAACCAGAGGGTGTCGAGCCCTCCCTGATCTGTCTGTGCCTCGGGCGCTTACATCCATCTGCAAGGCCTTCCACATAACTGTGCCGCACACTGGCATCAACCTGACCCATGAGACATATATACCGCCCGTCGTGGTTTGAAGGAACTTGCAACATGTATCGTCCTTCCGGCCTACAGCCATACCTGCGAGTACTATGGCACTTCCGACGAAGATTCACTGGGCAGTGCCCGCCACAACACTATCATCGCTGCTGGTAGGAGTCGCATTGGCACTCGGTCACCATCTGTTCTATGCTACCCTGGACGGGAGGAGCGCTCCAACTGACAGTTATGTGGTCGTTGGAGCCAACATTTCGCGGCAACAGCTCAACACGGCCGTTGGAACGGCATTCGCCTTCCTTGTCAAAGCAGCCTTGGCGCTTTCTGTTGGCATCTCGTACACACAGATCTTCTGGCGACGCGTGAAAGAGTCAAGAAGAGGGTGGACCTTGGGAGACATCGATACTGCTTATTCGGTGCTCTCTGACGCACTCAGCTTCCTGCGAGTAGCAGTATGGCGGCGAAGGCCGACGCTGTTCCTCCTGGCGGTGATCTCATGGTGCGACATTATCGCAGCACAGAGACTCCAGATACTGATGAACGGGCTCAGGTTGATCCCGATTGCATCCATCGTCACGCCGGCCACACTTTCGGTCGAAAGTGCGGCTGTCCAGCCACCACCGTCCAGAATGGCGCCGGTGCCTCAGTTCGACTACGTCAATCTGGATTTCTTATCCGCAATGAAGTCAAGCGGCGCAACCAGCGGGTCGCAAGCTCCCAACGTGACGGAGTACTGTTATGACGGCCCAGGACATTTAATGGAACGAGTCGCGACCGCCGTGGCAGCACAAGGGGAGAGTTTGCCAATTGCTGCCCCTGCCCCGAATGCTAGCTGGACGCTTAGCTATCATGGTCCAGCTCTGCAATGCGAACATGTCACAGGAGAAGAGCGACTGAACATATGGAGGAATGTGTTTGCCTTCACCAACGACCCGGTGCGCTGCACTTATTCCTACGGCTACATCTCCTGGGTTGAGACATCTGCCCAAGACTTCCTGCCATTTCAACGTTCTGACAGTCAGTGGCATCTATCTGCTGCATCAATCATCCCCGGAGTCTCGACAGCAATATATGTTGCTACCATCCCGCAGATGTTCAATGTGATAGCCATGCCATCCCAGTCAATTGGTGGAGGCTGCCAGCTCGCCAATCTGTTTCAGGGCATCAATAATCTGAGGACTCCTTCGCCGAGGAGCGCGAAGCCAGCCATGGACTTCTTCAGCGACGCCACGCTACTGAGGTGCGAAGTCCGAAATGCATCATGTGTTACGGCCTTTCAATATGTCGACGGTCGTCAAACTGTCAATACCTCTGTTGACCTTGGCAGCACTTCAGCAGTGACTCCGATCGGTTGTGTGACGGGACCGTATGTTGCTGATGCAACAACGAATTACACTGGGGCCCTACAGGAATCGGCAAACACGAGCTGCAGCACACTCAATACCGACGGCGCAAGATGCAAGTTTGATCCGTCCGTGGTCAGGACATTGTCGTATCAAGCGGTTGCAGATTCTTTTACTCGGCTCGTCCAAGGAACTATCGGCCTCGGACAGCCTTTTAGCACTGTGCCCTCGGTGACAGCGAATTCCAGCATCGACACCACCGTTCTAATGGACACGACTGAGCTCGGCTTCGTAGGAGCCTGGCAATGGCAGCCAGAGAATGTAGGCAACTGGGTGAGCCTGCAATCCTCGCTAGGATTACAGCGCGGCAAACTCTCCCAGGGGCTCGCAAACGAAGATCCAATTGGCTCGCGGGGCTCATTAGCTCAAGCGCTGGAGCAGTTGTTTGAGAACATCACGCTGAGTATCCTGAGCGAGCCATATCTACAGTAAGTCAGAAGTCAGCGGTCTAAGGAACTGTGCATGCTAACGAGACGACAGGCCTAACGACTCGTCACCCTTCGCTCCGTCGAAATTGTCCAACGTTACATTTGTGACGTACCACAATGTCTATTCGTATTCTTCAATGACTCTCTGGATCGCATATGGCATAGCGATCATGTTCACCACCTTGGCGGTCGGTATGGGCTTGACAGCACTGGTGCGAAACGCTGCTTCCTACGACAGCTCGTTCTCAACCGTGGTGCGCATCGCTCGTGGTGGAGAGCTCAGCGAGTACATGGACGAGTATGACGGCCATGGCCAGCAGCCGCTCCCTCAGCACTTGCGCAGCGCACGACTGGTGGCGATGGCTAGGCCGATTGGGCCCGAAGAGACAAAGACCGGCATGTCGGTTCAAGTAACAAGTCGATTGCGATCGCTCTCGCCGTAGGAGATTACGCAGAAGGTTTGTTAGGTCGTGTGCGACAGTCTTATACTGGGTGCTGCTATTCGAATGGACCAAGTGTCGGCTCCCAATAATGGAGGATTGGGTACTCGGTAGCGGACATTGGCAGGGACAGCACTTGAGGCCATTCTAAAGCCCAGGATTGAGGAGTGGAAAGCCCACGCACTGAAATGTCACTCCCTTGCTAAGTCTATGCGCTGAGGTCAAGTACCACACGTCCCTTCAGCTTTCCTTCATCCATCTCCTCGAACACCTTCGTCAATTCCTCCATCTTACAGGTCCTGAAATGAGTTTTGACAACTCCGCGGGCGGCAAGGTCCAAAGTCTCGATCGCCTCTTTGCGATCACCAACAGCGGATCCGACAATGCTCTGCGCCTTTGCGACGAGGAACTGCGGGTAGGCGGTTGCGATGGGTTTGAGCTCGCCCTCGGGCAGACCGACGCAAACTAGAGTGCCACCGAACTTGAGTAAGGACATGCCGCTGGATTGGGATGTCAGTAATCGCCACTGCTGCACTTCAGACAGTGTTCTCACCTTGCATAAGCGGCATTGGCCGAAGTGAGCACCAGCACGGCTTGAGCTCCAAGACCCCCGGTCACCTTCTTCACCTCCTCCTCAACGTTCACCTTGGCGTGATCGAAGAAGACTTCAGCGCCACACTCCTTGGAGATGTCTTCCTTGTTGCCAGCGTCGACGCCGATAACGCGCATGCCCATGCTGCGAGATGCGATCTGGCAGGCAAGATGACCTGTGATAACAAACTGTCAGCTGACAACAAGCAGACATTGAGGGAGGTCAACATA
>DAHZQE010000186.1:0-10510 GCA_027409005.1 Ferrimicrobium sp.
GTGGGCGTATGAGGAAAGTAACGATGTGGCGGAAACCGAAGTTGAACGCTTCGCTGTGAAGGGTCCCCTCGGCGGATGTGGCCTGAAATTCGGCGCTCATTTGCTTGTTCAACAACAGCATCGAGCGAGAGCCACGGCCAAGCTCTTTACAAGAGGTCCATAGAGATCTTCGAACTGAAGTTGCGTTCAAGAGACGACGGCAGAGTTTCTAGCGGAAGCTTCCGAGGTAGGTCAAGGAATGACTTGGGGTCGTCTTGTTGATGCTGCCCGGTCTCGTGGCGTACCTAAAGTCATGGTTTTTATGATCTTTCGTCTGGCATATGGGCCGGGTCATTGCGCGAGAAAGAGAGTCAGACGACCGCTTGCGCACGTTGTTGGAGGCTATGAGAAGTGCTCAATGTGGTAGTGTAATTTCCGCAGCGTAGGCGGGCTTATCGAAGAATGGAAGTCACAGGAAAAAGAGTTAAACGTAGAGCTGGCAGGAAGGAGGAGCTAGAGATGAGACGAGCAGCCGACATCGAAATTGGGTCTATGTAATTGTAAGCGTTCTCAGCGCCTTTGTATTACCTGTCACCCCATCTGGTTGAGGACTGTTGGTTTGAGCATTTGTAGAAGATACCGGCTCGTCCACCTCGTCTCGAAGAGTATGGCACACTTAGTCGTGTGGGCCCGCTGTACAGGAGCGGGTCAAGCAATTACATGTCCGTACGCCGTGGAAGGCAATGTAAAAGCAGTAGACAACAGAGGTCGCTACCGAGAGAGAAGGAATGGCTGGTTTGGCCGCGGGAAACGGAAGGTGCCGTCCACGCAATTGATCTCCCCCAAACTTTCTCCAGGCCGATCACATGCTTCGGACGACTCTCTGAGGCTCCAATATTGGAGCATGTCAGATTCAAAACCTCCGCCTCCTGCTGAGAATGCAGCGAGAGCAGCATCGGAATCGAAAGCAGCACCCAATACTGCCGGGAATGCCTCCTCAGCCGGGTCTGCGGCGAAAGCTGCGAAGGCCGCTGAGGGCAATCCGGCTTTTAGGATGATGGGTGAGACGTGAAGATAAATTGATAGTAACAGGAACAATGCTGATGAGTCCCAGGCCTTCCTCGCTTCCGCCTCCCGTCCCGCAACTGGATGATATTCCTCTCCATTACCGGCTCCTTTGCCTCCGCGGTCTTGTACGACAAATATCAAACCAGGCGGGTCAAACAGAAATGGACGGACCTGGTCTCCCATCTTGCTGACGAAAAACTTGACACCCACACCATGCCGCGGAAACTCACCATCTACCTTTCGGCTCCACCAGGGGATGGTCTGAGGAGCGCGAGAGAGCATTTCCACAACTATATCAAGCCGATTCTGGTGGCTGGAGCAATGGATTGGGATGTTGTGGAAGGCAGGAAGGAAGGGGACGTGCGATTCAAGACTGCGGAACGGGTGAGGAGGAAACGGAAGCGAGCCGGAGAGGGTGAGCCGTTGGAGGGAGAGGAGCTAGGGAAGGAGGAGATTGTGGCGGGCATGAGGGACAAGCAGGGGACCAGAGAGTGGGAAGGGCTGGGTGGAGATTTGGTGGTTGGTAGGCATACTTGGAAGGAGTATGTCAGGGGTTTGCATGAGGGCTGGCTGGGGCCAGCAGATGCGCCGAAGACGAAGGAAGCCCACGATGATGAGGTGGTGTCAGAAGCGAAGCACGTCGATGGCGTACCTTCGTTGGGCGACGCTGCCGTGAAAGGTGCTGCAAACATGGTCGAAGCGAACATTGACCCAGCACAGCCTAGCGGCACAGACGCCTCGCCCACCACGACCACATCAGAAGAGGAGTGTAAACCCGTAACAGAAGAGGAGAAGAAAGAAGATGAGCCACCCAAGCCCCGTCAACCACCGCCGTACATCACGCCCTCCGAATACCCCATGGCCTCGCTCTCCCCTCACACCCCGGAAGTAATAGGTCCTAGTACCGCGATAAAGTTCCCTCACCTCCTGGGTATTCGTAACACACCCATTCGCATCTACCGGTTCCTCAACCGGCGGCGACTAGCCGACGACGTCGGACGTGAAGTCGCCGCAGCGGTCCTAGGCTCCTACAGCAGACCTTACGCCACTACGACAACGTCCAGAACAAGCGACTCGCTAAGTCCATCGATGTCTGATGGTGATGGTGCAGCTCAGTCGGAGCTAGAAGGAGTGCTGCAGTATGAGGAGCGGGAATGGTGGAAAACCGTGCGACAGCCTAGAAAGCCTCACGAGGAAGGTGTGTGGATTGAGGATATGGTCTGTGATGACAGGATTGTTTCGCGTATGAGGGCTTGGCAGCTTTCGGGGGAGGATGAAGAGAGGGCGAAGAGGCTGGCTGATGGGACGGAGAAGATTGAGAGGAAGGAAGAAAGCTGGATTGAGTAAATGGGTGGAAGACTGTGAGCAGAGGACGAATGACCTTCAGCGCGCTGCACCGCGAGGAGAGGTTGGCAGCGCCTGCTTGCTGGCTTGGTAACAAAGAAACCGCTTCGACGCTTGCCCGCCTGTGAATCGCACTACCAGCGGCCTTGTACAAACATCATGAGCTACACTCCATGCGATGAGCAGGGGCGTGTAGAATCATATAGAACCATACTGTGTGTATAATACTTTACTCCCATGCATGTGCAACTGTACTCGCGGCCATCAGCGACAGCTTGCTCGCGGCCTGCACACTCCAGCTGTTGTCATGTGTCGGCAGTGCTATGTAAGCCAAGGTTTGAACGACTGTGATTGGACGCGCTGACGGCGGCGCCAAGATCGGTACACATCGTTTGACATAGCTTGTATAACGATGCACCCCAGATCTGCGTGTCGTCATGACACCGCGCCCACTGACAACATCGATGCAGTTCCTAAAGAGCAGTCGGCCGGGTCTACTAGCATGTGCTGTGGGCCGAGGTTAGCCTCAATGGTAGGTTGGGTACAATACACATCACCGGGCAAATTGCCCTCAGAGGACATATCGACCTTCACCTTACCTTTTGCTAGATATATACAGGCAAAGCCTCTGCTCAATTACGCAGACCTAGCATAACCAATTGTCCTCATCCACCAAGCAGGATCATCGGCTCTGAGCACAATGGCAGGATCGGTATGCTGCTCATCCCCAGCTTCTATCTAGTTCCTCGTTCTAATCTTCGAAGTGTGGCAAATCCCCAAAATCCGTCGCCGAGGAGAAGAATGCCGCCAATCCCTCACAACTCGGTGACCCCGTCAGTCTGAAAGCGGAGACATCAAACAGCCACCCTACGGACCAAGACAGGCCACACAAGGCGCCCGAGAAGCGTGGAGGACACGAGAGCCTCAAGCAGAAGGCACAAGACGAGCTAAAGCATAATCCCAGCGCATTAGGCGACCCAGTATCCTTGAAGGCTGAGAAGAGCAATAGCGAGCCGACGAAGGATGATCGTGGGGTGCTAGGTGTGAAGGAGCCGAGGAGTAGGTTGTAGGTATTGCTTGCCAATGGACCTTTTCGCGAGAGACCCGCCTCAAGTGAAGCACTGCCGTTTGGACAGTACCGGATACGGCAAGTAGCGCTGCACCGTTCACTCAAAATGCATCGTCCCAAAACTTCACGTGCTTCAGCAGTCGATCACATACGTACCGCCGCTCGACCAGCTCCTCAATCGACAGACGCCAGCACTCAGTCTACGTTGCACCTGACAGCCACGAAGTCATGTCGCTGTTCACGCCTCCGTGTTCGAGAGGTCGATCCCGCTTCCGCCTCACCTACGACGTAGACCTCTACGAGGAGCAGAACCCTGACGAGCTCTTTGACCGTTCGGCGCATGCGTGCGAGGGCGACTCCGACTCTGACCACGAAACGCAAAACAGCAGGACGAATGCGCGGTTCTTCATGGAGTACGCCAAGCCAAGAGAATCAACCGGCCGCCGAAGGGGTGCCGTTACATCGACTGACGTTGACAGTGGGCGCCAAGTCTCGGAAACGGAAGGTACGTTGACCTCTCTCTGTTGCTAACCTCACTTCACACCATCAGCGCATTTAAAACTTCACTTCCACCCCGTCAAAACTGACGTAGACTGGGTCATTGTAGCCTAGCGTTGATACAAATATATGTGCATGAAGCTGTCGCAGCTGTCAACGACATCAGCGAGAAAAACCATCCAACCACTCGACCATCGGTGAGACACGCGCAGGCGACCAAGTCTCCGCCGAAGAAGTTCAGTCGGAAGAAAGCATTCGGGTTCTTCAGCTCCTTGCTCGAGACATTTATGGTAACAGCCACGTCTGCAGAACCCACGGCGAACATGACAGCCACTTCCCATTCCCAGCAACAGACTTTCAGGCTGCTCAATGGCAGAATCATTGTAGACGAGGGTCCCGCCATTGACTTCACACTCAACGGCACCAACGGTCCAGGCAATCTGGGCGACCTCTTCGACACCTTTGAGCACGATCTGAGTCTGCCCCCAAGCCCATACGAGTCGCACACCGGCGAGCGGGAAGATCGGGAGACTCCCACGCCCAGTGCACAGACGGCCCCGAGCAGCAACAATGTGTCACTTGCACGTGCGAGCACAGTGTTCTCTGAGTATTCACAACCACCCAGTAAGCCGCTGATTTCCCTGCTCGGCCAACATCTTGCTTCTACGGCGACATCGGGCGCCACTCGCGTCGACAATGGGCACACATCTACGACAGACGGGGGACAAATATTCGCGTCCACCGAGAGGGCAGCAGACCAGGGACACCAAGCAGATCAGAACGAGTTGCGCCAGCCAACTTTGCCGGGAGCCAATACGCCGAAGGAGCGCATAGGTCGTCAGCCGATGACACAGACCACAAAGAAAGTCATCGCCACGCTCCCACCCTTTCTCGGCCGCACTCGCGCAGCGACGAGCAAGCAGATCGGTGAGGAGGCAGAGCGCCACGCTAAACGTCCGTCCACACGTTCAGCAGTCCCGACCACGCCTGTCCAGGTCACGAGTAGACAGCGCGACCTCCAGACGGCGAGGACCGCTATACTGCTAAAGCAGAAGGCGAAGAAGGTGTTCGGTGGTATCACGGACCAGGTCAGCAAGCGTGGTGCGAAGAAGCAGAGGAGCGCAGTCTTCGAACAGCCGGTGAGGCGACTAAAAGTGGAGAGGGGCAAGGCTGTGGTGGTCATTCCGGGTGAGAAGGTTGACTTGAAGGAGTATCAGGGGTTCGATTGAAGCTCGGGGCCAACTTGGGGGGTCGGAAGAGGCACGAGTCCCTGGGTTTCGCGCCGCTCATGGGCGTACGGCGCTAAGCGAGAACCCATCAGTCTAAATCAGGCTGAGGCAGTCCAAGCGCGGGTATTCCGCGGGTTGCTACGAGAGTCGGCGCTGATTAGCGCCCGGCGCACATTTGACGTCACCGGCTACGGGACCGGTGACAACCTCAATGCAGTCGGAAAGCCATGCATGCTCCCAAACACAAACTCCAAGTTTCCACGCCATACGTGGCCCTCCGTACTGATATTTCTGGCGAGAAATCCCGACAAGAGCCAGCGGTTCATAGAGACGAGCGCGTAAGACGTAGCCATGGACGCGAGGTCGATCACGCAGGCCAAGGCATGCCAAGGTATCAACATCCGGCTTGACTTCGATCCTCTCTTGTCGTCCCCGTTCAAAAGCTCAGGAGATCCATGACTGGTGTGGTATCACGTCTCTCGCTCCATCCTCACCAACTCTATCGCTCTCGTCGTTCTTGCGCTGACCCTACTTCCCCAACCGTGTTCTTTTCCCAATCTCTTGACGCGATCAACAGCTCCGCGGCGCCTTGTATGCGCGGCTGAAGTCACTTAGAACGGGGCCATAGCAACAGCAACATTTCGAACGATACAAGAAAAGCATGCCATCGGATCTTGAGCGCCGGCAGGACATCGGCGGGCCGTTCCAAGGCGAGGGTACACACAAGACCGCTACAGGCGCAACCGCAGCAGCCATTAAACGTGACATGGTAGCAGGGCCAGACCCGGCCGATTTGGGCGAGCCGCTACGCAACACGCAAGAGCCGATCACGAAGGATGTAAACGGAGTTGGCAATGGTCCCCAGGTGCGCAGCACGTCAGATGCCGTCGAAGTCCTCTGCGGGCCGCTCATCAACTATCGCCGAATGAGCGGCGAGCAAACCGACCATCCAATTTGGCACGGCAGTGTCCTGATCGTCGCGGCGCCGGGTAACATCCCGCCGAACCTCCAACTGCGCTGCGCTTCTCGTTCTGCAGAGGAGCAGAACTTCAAAGCCACGAAGCTCTACGAAGACCCCAAGTCAGCCTTCTGGCAATGGTCCATCTCTGCACCCATCCTCGATACCGAGTCAGAATGGATCTACACCATTCCTACGCTCGTCAAGCCCAAGACCGGCGAATCGCTCTCCGACAAACCCTGCCGCTTCTTCATTCCCTCCCGCCATGAGAGCATGCGCATCATGTTCCATTCCTGCAAAGGCTTCTCTGTCGGCACAGACG
This sequence comes from Ferrimicrobium sp., assembly GCA_027409005.1. Taxonomy (GTDB): domain Bacteria; phylum Actinomycetota; class Acidimicrobiia; order Acidimicrobiales; family Acidimicrobiaceae; genus Ferrimicrobium. The sequence continues at coordinate 6,468 of DAHZQE010000186.1, forward strand.
TCGATGCCTGGAGCGGACCTGCGCTCTGGAACGACGTCTTGCGCGTACACAGTGAGAAGCCTTTCCACGTCATGATTGGGGGAGGTGATCAGATCTACAACGACGGTGTGCGAGTGGATGGACCCCTTCGGCCGTGGACGGACATTGCGAATCCGAAGAAAAGGCGCGACTACCCTTTTCCGGAGAAGATGCGGCAGGAGTGCGATGAGTATTATTTTGATAATTATGTGCGGTGGTATGGTCATGAGCCTTTTGCGACGGCCAATGCGCAGATTCCGCAGGTAAACATATGGGATGATCATGATATTATCGATGGATTTGGGTCGTACACCGATCATTTCATGAGATGTGCGGTCTTCCGAGGAATCGGTGGGGTGGCGCACAAGTACTACATGCTTTTCCAGCACCATCTGCCGCCACCAATCTCCACGTTCACCACCGATGCACCGCAGACTACGAAAGCTGGAGGCGAGAACGGCGATGGCGTGCAACTACGTGATACTTGGGTTGCGAAGCTTGATCGTCTGGACGACGAGAGCTATATTATTGGCAAGAAACTCGGCCCTTACGTCGAAGAGTGCAGTCGCAACATCTATTGTCAGCTGGGCGCGCACATAGCGTTCATGGGCATCGATGCTCGCACCGAGCGCACGCGCCACCAGATCAACTACCCTGAGACCTACGAGCAGCTCTTCAACCACACAGGCACCAAGATTGCCGCCAGCAATGGTGCAATCAAGCACCTCATCCTTCTTTTGGGCGTTCCCATCGCCTATCCTCGTCTTCAATGGCTGGAGAACATCCTCCAATCACCGATCATTGGTCCGATTCGCTTCCTGAACAAGCGGTTCGGTATAGCAGGAGGGTTCTTCAACCAATTCGATGGCAACGTCGATCTTCTCGATGACCTCGACGACCACTACACAGCCCACCAACACAAGAAGGAGCGCAAGTACCTCGTGGAACGCCTGCAGACCATCGCGAAAGAATACAATGTCCGCGTCACCATCCTCGGCGGAGATGTACATCTCGCCGCTCTTGGGCGGTTCTACTCCAGCCCCAAACTTGCGATCCCAGCCGAGAGAGACTGGAGATATATGCCCAACATTATCAGTTCCGCAATCACAAACAAGCCTCCCCCGCAGGCCGTGGCGAACTTGTTGGCCAAGAGGAACAAAGTGCACCATCTAGACCCGGAGACGGATGAGACATTGCTCGAGCTCTTTGACGAGAACCCAGGCGCTGGTCAAGAAGGTGTGAAGCCCAAGACGAGCGATAGCAACCACGCGACGATGCCCAGCAGAAACTACGCCATCATAACTGAGTCTCATGCTTATGCGCCGACGAATGGGGTCAATGGGTATGCCAACGGTGTCAATGGCGAGGCAGGGCAAGGGTTCCAATTACCGAAGAACCCGCGCGAACCTCTGCATCTGGGTGAGAAGGACGCAGGAACCAAGCATCCAGCGGCGGGAGGCATTGAGAGGTCTGGACTGGCGGGTCCGGATGGGCTGGATGTTACGATTAAGGTAGAGATTTCGAGTGGTGATCCCAGTGGAAAGACGCAAGGATATGGGTTCTCGGTGCCGGGGTTGGATTGCAGGGGGTACAAGGGCCAGGGAGAGAAATGGTAAGTTGAATTGTGACGATGGAGCTGATCGGGAGGGATGAGAGGAGAAAACAGGCGGTAATGAAGAACAAAGAATGAGAGAGTGGTCGCCGAATTCGACTTGTGGATCGGATACCCTGGGTTAGTATTAATTACCTGTTTGTATGGTTTCAATAGATTGGAAAGGAATCTGTATTGCTCTTCCACTTGAGTGCCATTGGACTCCGTAGTTGCTGGTAAGTTCTTGGAGCCTTGTACTTCATGACAGCCCTACGGGTCAAAGCTCGGGAAGTGCCTTCCGAGTTCCAAGCTGTTCCGAGCTCACGAGAGAATTACCGCCACCTGCTATGGCACGATAGCAACAGATCTGGGAGACTCAACGCATTATTTACATCAACAAGCGCAAGATGGCGACCATGCTGCCCGCCACTCGCTCTGCGCTGGCACGCCGACCCGTCACCGCCTTCGAGATCACACGATATCCTCTCGCCGCCGCAGCGCAACGAGCCGCCTTCTCCAGCACACCACAAAATGCGCTCCCTTCACCGGGCGAGAGCATGTTCCGCTCCTCGTCAACTGTCGGCGGGCCGCCTCATACATACTTCCAGCGGCAAAGCTTACCAGCCAACACTGTTGTGAAGTTCGTGCCACAGCAAACAGCATGGATCGTAGAGCGCATGGGACGATTCAACCGGATATTGCAGCCTGGTCTCGCCATCCTGGTGCCGATTATCGACCGCATAGCATATGTGAAAAGTCTGAAGGAGAACGCGATGGAGATCCCGAGTCAAAGCGCAATCACAGCTGACAATGTTACTCTGGAGCTGGACGGTGTACTGTATACCCGGGTGTTCGACCCTTACAAGGCTAGCTACGGCGTGGAGGATGCAGAGTACGCCATCAGCCAGCTTGCGCAGACGACTATGCGATCAGAGATTGGTCAATTGACATTGGATCACGTGCTGAAGGAGCGGGCGCAACTCAACACAAACATCACCCAGGCGATCAACGAGGCAGCGGCTGATTGGGGCGTGAGGTGTTTGCGGTACGAGATCCGAGACATCCATGCGCCAGCGCCAGTAGTAGAAGCGATGCACAGGCAGGTCACGGCAGAGCGGAGCAAGCGTGCTGAGATCTTGGACTCGGAAGGTCAAAGACAGAGTGCGATCAATATTGCTGAGGGGCGGAAGCAGTCGGTCATCTTGGCTTCTGAGGCTGTGAAGGCGGAGCAGATCAACACGGCATCTGGTGAGGCAGAAGCTATCCTGCTGAAGGCGAAGGCGACGGCCAACGGGATCGATGCGGTGGCGAGGAGTATCGAGCAAGGACAGCAAGCCGCGCAAAATGCGGTCAGCTTGTCAGTGGCGGAGAAGTACGTGGATGCCTTTGGCAAGCTGGCGAAGGAGGGTACAAGCGTAGTTGTGCCTGGCAACGTCGGCGACATCGGCTCGATGATTGCTACCGCCATGAGCGTCTACGGCAACGTCAATCAAGCGCAAGCAAAAGCGCAAGCCCAGAAGCTGCTTGGACAGGGCGAGCCAAACTCGTCAGATGATGCTGCGTCAGCCAATGAAGACGGAAAGAAGAGGGATGCAGGCGTGAAGAGCGAAATGGCTCAAAGCGTGCTCGACAGCTTCAACGAGGCCAAAGAAAGGCACTAGTCTGTCCGCTCGTTCGGTTAGCATGGAGTTCAGGATGCATAGCAATGGGAGCGCAAGAATGGCAGAAGCGCAATCCCACTCGGAAACGCTTGAGATCGATCCGGCTCATTCTTCAGGCGTGTATATTACCCAAAAACGATTGTATATCAGTGCATATCTGCTGGCCGCAATCTTGGGTTGGTCTTGCGTGCTGATGAAGTGACCCTGATGGTCTTGGTGGAGAGTTCGAGCTCCCCAACTTTCGCCCTTCGACTTCGCTCTGTTCGACATCCATGATTAACATCGGCCACGCTTCTTTTCCTTCGACACTACAATATCACCAAACTGCCATGTCCGCGCGTACAGGACGATACGCCTTGCATGCTGCCATGGGGCGGAAGAAGCCGGCGCCATGGTGAGCGCCCCTGTTTCGGGGGCAGTCTCAGGTACAGTGTCAACTTTTCGCCGTCGAAGGCAGTGGCAGGATCGCGAACCCATGCCTGACGACGAATCGTCTTCAAAAACGTCGCTTTCCCATCACCATCATCGCAACAGCACATACGACGGTGCTAGTGCTCGACGCGCAATGGCGCAACCTCGCCATGCCCCGAACGTCACACAAGACGGGCCACTGCATCATGCGGCGAAAAGGTGGCTCGGGACTGCAAGGAGCACGCCGACGTCGCGCGTCTCACAGGGAAGTTATGCAATGCGATGCATCGTGACCATCTCAATCCTACTTTCCAGCGCTCGTACTCCAAAAGGCGTCTCGTCGTGCCGTTTCCTCTGGCTCA
>DAHZQE010000196.1:0-5534 GCA_027409005.1 Ferrimicrobium sp.
GCGTGGAGGAAGGTGCCCATTTCTGACGCAGAGTTAGCGTAGGTCAATCATGTCTTGAATATCGTCCATATCGCATACCATGCACCTGATCCGGCGGTCCAAATGACTGCTGGAATCCTCCCCGACCACCTCTTGCGCCGCCTCTGAAGCCTCCTCGGTCCCCGCCCCGAAACCCGCCACGCCCACCACCTCTATCGCCACCGCCCCGTCCTCGGAACGACATTGCGGTCTGTAGGTTGCGCTGCGACGGCGCTTATGAGTTTTGCCGTGTGCGGTGTCTAAACATGAGAGCTCGCAAAGCTTCAGCGAGGAAATTCGAGCTTCACGGGACGGAATTTTGCCGTGAGACTTCATCTGGATCGTGATTGGCTGAAATGCAAACGCCGTCTGCAAGGCGCTAGTAAAGGGTAGATTTCGGGAGTGGATTCTCCCATGAACATGAAGTAAGTGATGGTGATGTTGGACGACTTGGACCACCGCTGCTGCGAGTTTCGAGAGAGCTGCGATCTCCTGCTGTATACGTGTTGACCTTCTCCGCAAGCTAGCAAAGCCACTGAAATCCCAGCATCGGCTTTGAAACATATCGCCACGTCCACATCCGGCCAAGAGCCGCATACCGAGGCACAGGTGCTTGCAAGAAGCCAGTACCGGCTTACTCTGGCGTTGGCATGACAAAGACTGCCCGTGATACCGCAGCGGCGACGGCGGAGTCCTTCAGTAGGCACTACGCTGCGATTTGGGGGGGCAAAGAGGTGGGAGCGTTCGCTGCATGCTGCTTTGGCCCAACCAACCAGGTATGTGGCGCTGGTGAATCGCTATGCGCCGTCTGCGGATGCAACGAGAGCACTGAGCTTAGAAGGCGCCTCACAGGCGGAGAACCGAGAGAATGGCAGTCATGCCTCTGAGCCGGGACTTGTACGGATGAGCCTTCCTGGCCTTGCTGGTCGAACGAAAGACTACGAGATCGAGTGCTTTTGCCGAGCTCTAAGCAATGATCCGAACAGCGATGCTGCAGAAGCATCAGAGTCTCGGGGCGATGACTTTCCTTCTCCTCAGCCCGCAGCATCGCATTCTGCTCGGCTCATGACCCACTGGAATCTTGACGGAGCTTCAGTACTGGTTGCTCACCTCCTGGATGTTCAGCCTGGGGACAGTGTATTGGATCTGTGTGCCGCTCCCGGCGGCAAGTCCATCACCTTGGCTCAGAGATCATGGCCCGAAATGTATGCAGATGCGACGGATGAGCAGAAGAATGCAGCCGCAAGTCGTAGTATCAGTCGCCTCGTAACCAATGAGACCGATGGTCGGCGGCAGAAACGTCTGGCCGAGAACTTACAAGCCTACATTCCGCCGAAGCTCCTCGCCTCTGGAAAGGTACAGTGTACCAAAGTCGACGCCACAGTCGCCGGACCTGCAACGAATGCCCTCCTCGCTGGTGGGAACTACGACAAAGTTCTTGTAGACGCACCATGCTCATCCGAGCGCCACATCATTCACGCCAATCTCAAGGCATCAGCCAGCCATCGATCTGCGCCTGAGATGGCGAACTGGCGTCCCGGCACTTCCAAGACGCTTGCAAAGACTCAAGTGGACCTTCTCATGAACGCTCTGCGTGCTGTCAAGGTCGGGGGGGTTGTCATGTATGCCACCTGCTCCATCGAGCCGACAGAGAACGACGGCGTGATCGAGAAGATGCTGGCAATGGTGGAGAAAATGAAGAAGAAGGGTGCAATCCAGTGGACGGTAGAGCTGGGCTTTGGGTCTAGCGAGCGCAGCGAGGCCGTGGAGAAGGAGCTGCAAGAGTGTTGGGCCGAAAGGACGAGGTTCGGCTGGATCGTCTTGCCGGATCACTCTAGCGGTCATCGCTTTGGACCACTATTCTTCTCCCGGATCACGAAGCTTGAAGCTGGATGAGGAAGATTTGATGAGGTACGACGCAAAAATATCTAACAATTGAAGTTCCTTGGGAGGGAAATGGGCACTCACCGTCGTCGCCAAAAGTCATGGAACAGCTGAACAATGGACTTCCGTGAGCCCTCTGACGTTAGGATTCCCGGAGACACCGCGGACGCCAGACAGTATGAGGGTTCAGACTGGAGTCTTCTATAGGACGAAGCGACGACATTTCGAGCATCTTCGCAAGTTTGGGCAGGGGTGACGCATCGCGGTGAGAACACTGAAGTGCGTGAATGTTTGCGGTCAGGGTCAGCCTTCCAGATGGATCCATTAGTCCAAGATCGAGCGCCGACAGTAGCCATGACGGAGGTGCGCAGCTTCTCGTCCATTGAGGTCATTCATCGGGACTCATGAGGCATTGGGTTCCAAAGCTTTAGCCTGATGGAATGAGAAGCATAGCCCTCCCAAGGATGCGGTGCGATGTTCCGCCGCTAGAACCCTTGCAACTTCAGGCCCAGACGTTGCCGCAGAGACGAAAGAAGCTGCATCTTATCTGCGTACAGGCACGCTGAAAGAAACGATCATTTCTCCCATTACTTCATCAATGCCTTGACCAGGTCACCAGCCGAACTCAAGTCCCCAGCTTGGCCCTCCATGCCTAGAAGACTGCCAGTCACTGGCTTGCTACCCGCCCAAACCCCATTCGCGATTATAGCAAACCGCCACACGCCGTCTGCTTGGGCCACCACGCCCACCCTCTTGTCCTTCATATCACCAACGGAGGTGACCGTCTTCTTCAAACCATCAGCTGCCGGATCCTCGTCACTGTTTACCCTGCTATTCCCCAGCTGGAGCCGCTTGTTCATCTGTCTAATAACATTCTGCCGAAGCATGTCTGGCGGGTCAAAGTGAGCTGCTGCTAGGCCCTTCGTACTGAGCTGGGTCTTAACTATTTCCGTCTCAACTAGACGCGTGAAAGCAGTATGCGTCCATAGCGGGTAGTATGACTGCAAGGTCATACAACGCTTTCAGGCCCCTCAGCAGGGAGAACAGGAATATTGGCACCCGAGCAATGTGTCCCTGGATGTATATGCTCTGTTCCAGGATGTTGGGCGCGAGCTCATAGCTGCCCATCGAAAGCGCCTAGGCCGCTTTCGACCATGCATTTGCGTAGGCTGGCGCAAGGCCGTAGGAGTTGTTGCTGGCTCCAGCAGCAACAGCTGCTGGTATGAGAGTAAATCGAGAATCTTCGAAAAGGGTGAGAGCGGCGCTCATGAATCCACCCATCTCGGGGCTTGCAAGAGCCTCCTGACAGGAAGCCAACGAGCCGTTAGTCCATTTGTATATGAAGTCGTGCACAGACGTCGAGCATCGCAGCACCCAAAGTCGATGAGTAGACCAGGCAATCGTCAATAAAAGGGAAGGGAGAGTGATGCTCGGCCGTCACGCTAGTCGTCAGTCTCTCGGATGGTACCCGCGCCGCTACCCAGCTTGTTGCGGACTATAAACAGAGGTCGGGTGACTTCGTCTCAAACATGCTCTGGAGGTCAGTCAAATTGGCTGCTCGAGGAGAGGGAGTACTATGTCACAATTGTGGGAGACTAAAGGAATACTGTCCGTGGAGATTGCTGCAATGCCGCTGCCACCGCCCGTCCATGCTCGGCCACGTCCATACGAGGTCGAGAGAGGGGAACGGCCGTGTCGATACGACTTCTTTACATGCCTCAGGCACATCTCCATCATCACCACCGTTGTCTGGCCTTTCTTGTCGCTTGGCCAGGCCACTCCGCGTAGCCGTATTTCGCAGAGCCGTGCATGTCCTTCAAGAATCCCAGAATATATCCCCTTGTGTGTGTTCCTATGGCTCTCACGCTGTCCATACGAGTGCGATCTACCACGCTTGCAACCTGATCTGGTCTCCGCAGTACTGGTGATCGTCCGTACATCAAGATAAGCTCGAGGGTTGCGTAAGCTCCGCCACATCGTGACCGCGGGAAGGCGAAAGCGAACAGCGCAAGGTATAGCGGAGGACATAGAGCTTCCCATTGCATCTTAACGCAACTCCACGTCCACATGAACTTGCACGAACTTCCGTCCTGGACCCACAGAGCTACGACCAAAGCAAGTCACTGAAACCCGCCACCCAGCTTCGCCAAGGCGTGCCGAGCGCTTCTCACGATGTCAGTGCACGTCTCAAACCCTCTAGTCGGAATCCCGTTGTCGTCGGGAACCACGACCGCGCCCTTCAACTCCGGCTCCCCAACACAGCCCACCTTCACCAGTGCCCTCCCGACCACGCGCGGCGAAGCCTCGGACCTCTATGCGATCCTCCCGTTATCCGGGACCACCATCACCGCATCAGCCGTAGCGGGGACCACGGGCCTCGCTGTCGTCGACGGAACGACACTGACCTGGCGGCACGGCGGCATCACGCTTAGCGACGGGCAGGCAGTGAGTCTTGGCTTCGACGGGCTCGAGGACGCGAGCACGACGGCGACGTATTCGAGCTTGCCGAGTCGCCAGCACACGCAGAGCATCCCTCTCGGTACTGCTACTGCGAGCGCGACGGCGAGCGGCACGACGACGGCGAGCGGAAGCGTGATCGTCGTTACCGGGACGTCGAGTCCGTCGGCATCGTCGTCAGCGGGCGAGGACACCACGAGCACCGGGTCGCCGGCGACGGGCAGCAGCGGTACGGCGTCTGCATCGGCGTCAGCATCTTCAGCGACGGTTGCAGGGACGGCGAGTTCCAGGCTGAGCAAGGGCGTGGCTTTTGTTGGCATTGGTTTGGCGTTGGTAGTATGGACAGCGCAGCAACAGTTATGAGCTCTCGATAAATGGTTGTTGACATTCACATGTACCTACATGATCTCACCCATCGCCGACCCGCCATTGCCATGCTCGCCGGAGCACGACGGCAGCCCCTAGATCTCGTAGGCTCATTGCCCTTCCGAACAAGGGATCACCTCGATTCCTATCGATCAAACGCCCGTTTTCCCGTGGCCTTCATTTACACATCTACAGCCTCCCGTGCCTCGCCTTGAACACCGCAACCTTATCATCGTAGAACAAGATCTCCCGCAATCGTAACCGCGCCGCATGCCGTTCCGAATCAACTTCTGATTCCGAATCCATATCGCCATCTTCATCATCCTCGTCGGCGTCGTCGACTTCTTCTTCGCTCTCCGTCGCCACTTCCTCTTCGACCTCCTCTTCCTCTTCCTCGACCTCGACCTCCTCGTCTTCGTCCTCCTCGCTGCTCGTGCCGACCATCCCCAGATGGCTCTCGGGTCTCGCGATGCCGTCCCAATCCCGCCGGTTCTCGAGTATCTCGAAGCACTTGTTCGCAATGCCCATGTAGCAGAGCTCGACCTCCGGACGAAGCGCAACGATATCCACAATTTGCAATGCCAGCTCTCGCGGGTCCAGGTTCGACCCATGCACGTGATCGGCCAGGAATGGAATATACAGCGATCGCAAATGCGGGATCGAGGGCAAATGCTGGAGGAAGAAGTGCTGGCCGCGCAGTCAGTCTGAGCTCTTGCCAAGCTTTAGGAATTCTTGGCGTAGAGGACTTACCCAATCCCGATGGGTGAGATCATGTAGGTACATGTGAATGTCAACAACCATTTATCGAG
>DAHZQE010000213.1:0-5624 GCA_027409005.1 Ferrimicrobium sp.
GAGATCAAGATGGTGAGAACGCTGTCCGTAGTCGGAGGTATAGCTAGGTCTATTTAGGAACTCCGTGGTGGAGAATTTCCTTCGACATAGAGTACCTGGGTCGGTCGGCCATGATGATAAGGTAGTCATGTCGAGAAAAGGGGGGACTGATGGCGGATGACCGTGCTAGCGAGGAGTTCGTTCCCATTCGTGCGGTCGAGGCGATGTTTGGGATGGGGAGTGGTGGAGTCGAGGATGTTCTGCGCTATCAGGCCGTCCCAGTACTCGGGTTTCCAATACCTCTCCCTGGAGATGCGTTCCAGGTACTTTCCCGTTGTCTGCGTTCGGGCGACTTAGAAGAACATGTTACGATTACATGCCTCTCACATTACAGTGCCGCACAATTGGTGTCTATGTACAGTGAGGTGCTGACGCGCGAGGGTATGCAGCAAATCCATCCGAAATTGCCCATGGCCATACAGCCCCGCGCCCTCAACGGTTCTGTCGTACTTCATTTTGGTTCCCGCGACTTGGGTCGAGGGTGGTTCATTGGCGTGTCACCCGAGGGTGATGTGACCAGGTCGCTCGTGCGTACTATGCCAAAACATATGCTTGAGATGGAGGCTAGTGGCCCCCGCCGATTCCAAGCTTCGATCGAGCTGCCGCAGTTTACCGCCTTGGTGCGTTCGCCGGATGTAGTGGCGTTCCATGGGGGTGGAAGCGGTGGCAGTGAATCCGAGAGCTACGAGAGGATCAGCGTCGAATCAAAGGCCGGGCTGGCTACGATGGTGGCGCTCATAGAACAGAGTCTGCACGATGCTGACATACATGTTGACGAGGTCGAGGTAGGGGAGCACACCGCCGTTGTCTTTTGGAGTCAGCCAGACCAGTCTCTGCTTGGCAGCGTCTCTCTCTTTCTCGACGATCGCATCGATGATGCTAATCGTTTTTACATCAACACTGAAGGAGTCAAAAGGCGCCAGGGTCAGTCTTCACACCATCAGGTCGGTTGGACCTTGATTCCGCCTAATCGGCCGAGCTGATAGCTTGACCTAATCGGTCGATGATGGGCTAACGCGTCGGCGTTAACTGTGTGATCACTTCCATCGGAAGGGATCCCCGGGTGTGCACTAGTAGCTCTTTAGTGCTGGTTGATCTATAGCTGTCAGCCTCGGATTGGCTTCTTGTTGTTGGTTGCTCTGTGGAGTTAATGCGGATCGGCGGCTTCGAGGAGCTCGTCGATGAGCGCCGGGTAGTCGTCGATGCTGGAGGTGTCACCACCTGATGCGCCTTTGCGGTAGCGCTCGACAACGCCGATAAGAATGCAGGCAAGTTTCCAGCTGCCGAAGCGTTGATAGTAGAGGATCTGGGCTGGATCTATCTGCCGAAGCGACCCATAGAGATCGTACAGTTCTTCACGGGAGGCAAAACCCTCCAATTTGGTGGTGCCATTTATAGCGTGGGACCTATTGTCGTCTGCGTTCATCCAGTAGACCCCGAGCATACCGATGTCTGCCAGTGGGTCGCCGACAGAGGCGATCTCCCAGTCCAGCACGGCGACTACGTCTCCATCTGCGGAGACAACCACATTGTCGAGGCGGTAGTCGCCATGCACCACACCTATTTTGTCTGTGGTTGGCATGCGGTTGCGGAGGGCGTTGCCAACACGGGTGACCGTTTCGATTAGAGCGGTCGAGAAGGTGTTGACGGTTGCGATTTGGCCTAGCCACCGATCAAGCTGGCGAGCGAGATACTCAAAAGGGTCAGCCCCTCCTGTGAGTCCAAGCTTGCTCGGATCATAGGAGTGGAGTTGGGCAAGGGTAGTGATTAGGTTGGACCCTATCTTGGATCGGGTCTCAACGGAGAGATCTTTGGCTGCCTTCTGGTCGCGCAAAATAAGGCCCTTGGCCTCATCCATGAGGTAGAAGGGTGCGCCGAGAATCGAGAGGTCTTCGCAGAATGCGATAGGTGAGGGGACTGGAAAGCCGACTGGAGAGAGGGCTGAGAGGAAGCGAAACTCTCGCGCCATGTCGTGGGCGGTTGGTAGGACCATGCCTTGAGGAGGTCGACGCAAGATGACCGAGTGGCTATTGGTATCCTCGATCCGATAGGTTAGGTTTGAGCGACCACCAGGACAGAGCTCGACCCGAAGATCACCGGCGAGGTGGGCGAGATCTCGAATAACGTCGTGTGCCTTGGGCGAGAGGAGGCGGTCATATTCGGCCATCGTCTCATGGTACTCGATTACCAACACCTTCTGTTGGCAGGACTCGGATTGACGCCTAGTAGAGGGTAGAATCGTTGAGTATGGACGTAACTGATGCAACCTTTGAACAGGATGTAATTGAGGCCTCGAAGGATCGACCGGTGGTGGTGGATCTATGGGCACCGTGGTGCGGTCCCTGCAAGACCTTGAGTCCTATCATCGAGAAGGTGATAGCTGAAACCGAGGGCAAGGTCGAGCTCGCCAAAATCAATGTCGACGATAACCCTGCCTCTGCTCAGGCCTTTAAAGTTCAGAGTATTCCTGCCGTTTTCGCCATCAAAGACGGAAAGATCGTCGATAGCTTTGTGGGTGCCTATCCGGAGTCTTCGGTTCGCGAGTTCGTCGCTAAACTTGCACCAGCCAAGACGGTGGTAGACGTGCTAATCGAGGAGGGGAACGAACCCGCTCTCCGACAGGCACTAGAACTTGAGCCAGCCAACGAAGTCGCCGGCTACCTGCTCGCTAAGCTTCTGGCTGATCGTGGTGAGCTCGATGAGGCGGAGGGAATTCTCGCTCGATTTCCAGAGACTGCAGAGGTGGCCAAGTTGAAGGCGAGAATACGACTCGCTAAAGAGGGCGACGCTGGACTCGGAGATGATGAGATCACCAGAGAGCTGGATGAACTCCTTGAATCGGTCAAAGCCGACGAGGCTGCCCGCCAACGCTTCTTGGACTTGCTCAACCTTCTTCCCGACGACGACCCGCGTATCAATCAGTATCGACGCAGTTTTACCTCTCGGCTTTTTTAAGGTACCTATTGCGTGAACTACGCCTCAAGGGTCGCTCTATTGGTCTCGCTAGACCAATCGTTATGGGCATTTTGAACAGGACCACCGATTCGTTCTACGACAAGGGCACCTATTTTGATTTTGATCGTTTCCTCGAGAAGGCCGACGAACTGGTGGCTGCAGGTGCGGATATCCTAGACATAGGTGGCGTCAAGGCTGGCCCAGGAGACGAGGTCACGTTATCGGTGGAACTCGATCGGGTAGTGCCGGCCGTCGAGGCCGTCGCAAGTCGCCTCGACGTAGCCATCTCGGTCGACACCTGGAGGTCGGAGGTCCTGGATGCGGTACTAGACGCAGGGGCACATCTGGGTAATGATATCTCCGGGTTTGGTGATCCTGACTACACCAAGGTAGCGGCTCGTCACGGTGCTGGTGTGGTTGCTACCCATATCCGTCTAAAGCCGCGTGTCCCTGACCCGAATCCTGTCTATGACGACCTCGTCGCCAATGTTCGTGACTTCCTCCTCCAACGCGTAGATAGAGCGCTTCGGGATGGAGTCGATCCTCGGTCGGTGATCGTCGACGCTGGTTTCGATCTCGGCAAGACCACGGCTCAGTCGCTCCTACTCTTGAACTCGACCAAGAGTCTTGTGGATACTGGTTATCCAGTGTTGATCTCCGCCTCTAACAAGGGATTTATCGGCGAGACGCTGGGGTTAGATATCACCGAGCGTCGTTTGGCATCGATCGCCGCAGCTAGTTTTGCTATGATGCAGGGCGCGGTGATCTTTCGGGTACATGATGTTCTTGGTACCGTGAAGGCACTGGATACGATTGCGGCACTGCGGGGCGACGATGTTGTTGACCGCTTTGCTTCGGCACAAGAGACCTAATAGCTAATGCGTACTGTATCTCTGGTAGTCGCTAGCGATCCGATCGTTCTCGAAGAGCGTATCGTTCAGGAGATGAATAACTTCGATCCAGCTAGTGAGGAGTTGCGCGTCTTTGATCTGCGTGAAGACGAGGTCAGCGATTTAGTCGCCATGCTCTCGCAGGCCCCAATGTTCGTCAGTCGCTTTCGGATCCTTGTCCGATCCTTCGAAGCGTTGAAGGCCGAGGATGCTCCGTTTCTAGCTGAAGGCTTCACCGCGATGGCAGACGAGCATATCGTTGTCCTATTTAGCTCCGATAAGCGGCTGCCAAAGGCGCTGAGTGGTCTAAAAGATCCAGTGCTTGAAAAGGTCGAGCTCACCGTCGGCAAGGAGGCTGAACGAAGGAGCTTTATCTCATCAGTTTTTGCGGCGGCTGGTGTACGGTTGACTAACCAGGCGATTGCGTTGGTGACTGAACACGCTGGTGTCGATCTGTCGCAAGTCAATCCACTTGCTCAGGTGCTAGCAGGGCTGCAACGCGGGAGTGACAGCTTCGATGTCGCCGATATCCGCCCCTACTTAGGTCAGGCGCGAGAGGTTCCACTCTGGACTCTTACAGACGCTATCGAGCGTGGAGAGCTTGGCAAGGCGATGGCTGTCCTTGAACGGCTTCTCGCGGCGCAGAAGGCTCCACAGCTTCTAATTACAGTCCTGCAGCGTCGCTATCTTGACATGGTCGTGCTGGTATCACCGGGGGTTCGGAGCTTAGAACAGGCTAAGGCAGCTCTTGATTCGGTCGGTGCCCGTAAACCTCCAGACTTTGCCTTGCGAAACATGTTGAGTGCGGCCAGACGGTTGAACTATCACTCAGCGGTGACGATCGTGAGTTGGCTAGCCGACGCGGCCCGTGACCTGCGTGGTGAATCGCTATTGGATGCCGATGCGGTGCTTCAACTTCTGGTTGCAAGGATGACTCGGTTATTCGTTGGTTAGACACACGGACGCTTAAGCGAGTGCCCACCGTGAGCTTGCGTGCAAAGATTGTCACCCTAGCCCCACTTTAGCTCTTCGGACTCGATTGGTGAACCTAGTCCGGTCGACCCGATCTGATCGACCCGGAATATGAGAGCGGCGACCAGAGTCATTATCGGCAAAGGCGTATGTTGGGCCAAGTCAGATCTTCGAAATAGGGGATCGTAAAACTCGCAGACGGCGATCGGATCCGCAAACTGGAAACACTTGACTCAAACGGCAACACCGTCGTTAGCTGCGATGCCGAGGGGCGAGAGTAAGTAACCTTTGGCAGGATCCGTCAGCTCCAAGCGGAGAGGCTGGATGGCCTGCTTCACGTGGTCTCGCGGGTACTTGGGACAACAGCTGACGAGGGTCTTGATGTATCAGCGGTTCCGGCCTGATACAACACATGTGGGGAGGAGAGAAGGCTCTCTGGCGAGTTCAGTCATGCTTTCGGGAGTTAACTAAATTGTCCTTGGCGTTGGCATAGCGAGCAAGCGCGTCCAGGCGCTCTACGCGATGGTTGACGATTGGTGTGACGTAGCCGAGCGTGGTTGGGTCTAGATGATCTGAGGGTGCATGGATCTTGTCACTAGATAGCGACGCGAGCTCAGGAATCCATCGCCTTATGTAGCTTCCATCGGGATCGAATTTCTTCGACTGCAGTGTCGGGTTGAAGACCCTGAAGTAGGGTGCGGCGTCGGTTCCGGTCCCGGCGACCCATTGCCAGTTCATTCGGTTTGAGGCGAGGTCCCCGTCGAGGAG
>DAHZQE010000215.1:0-9204 GCA_027409005.1 Ferrimicrobium sp.
CTCAGATAGGTTCACACCTGCCAAGATGGTCCATAGTGCCCTGCATGTCCTATCGCATAGCTGAGGGGCCAGACAAGTGGGGACCGGGAGACCTCGCAGCTCGGGCAGAACAAAGTAAAAGGCCGACGTAAGCGCGCATACGCTCTTCTCGCCATTGGAGATTCATATGCGGCATATCAGAAGGGCAAGTGGTGCTGCAAGTGATAGGGTTGTGGTGTCGGCGAATAGATAAAGAGAGATAACGGGCCGCCACAGGATGAAACCATGTGAAACGACCTGCCTTCTGCGGAGTGAGCTGACCGAGTGGGATCTGATTAGTGACACCTGCCGTAAATATGGTCTTCGCCACGTTCGTCTTGAGAATGCTCCGGATCCAGACGCTGGCTATCGTTGGCGAGCATCCTACTGCGAGGTGTCTGGGGGCGCCGAGGTGCTTGAGAGCGCAACGCTTCCCGGCCAGCCATCGGGCAACCTCGCGATAACGACGCTTTCGAGACGAATGGGCGTTGTTGCACAGCTGCGGGACCTGGAAGGAAAGAAATGGATATTTAGAGGAGGAGGAGGAGGAGGAAGAAGAAGGAGGTGAATGAAGGAAAACCGGTACATTCGACAGGGTAGCCTCTCGGACATAGCTCGTACTGCCGGCGTCCGGCGTTCGGATTTCTCGGTGCCGTGGCGGCTACCTCTCGACTCATGTGTGCAATACATACCGGATCATGGTCCGGAACGTTTAGAGAAGGCAACCTATCGAATGGGGGTCCGGCACGAGGGGTGTGGTCTCATAATGACGCCTTTCAAGTATCCCGAACCCGCCTCGTAAGATTTGAGACGAAGCAGCACCGAGCCTAGCCACGGTGTCCTTCCTCGTCTAAGACTGTTCCGCGAGGGAGTCGATCACGTTTGCACTCGAGCTCACTCATATCAGAGAGCGGGTGGCCGGAGACTGTGGACTGTGGACGGATTGATACCATGGCTCAGAAATTGGATCTTGAAGTTCACCGTTTCGCAAAAGAATACGCTACCCTCTTCTCATCGCCAGACTGCTCGAACGCAAATATCGTAGCCGAGCATGCTACGCAGATCTCTCAATGCTATCGGTCGGGTTTCACTGTCTTCACCAACGGCGATATAGCCAGGTATGAAGTATGGTGGACTGCCTCTCTCCTCTTTGCGCCTCAACTGACCCGATCGCAGACACAAAGAGAGGCTGCCCAGCTGACAGAGACCGAGATGCGCAATAACATAGCCACCAGCACGGGCACGAATCTCGAGCTCTTGGCCATCTGCAGGATCGAGATATACAGCCAGACCTTTGCACTTTGCTGGATCAAATGGTGTTTTCATCCTGCCGCAGGTAGTCCATTCGCTGGAAACGACTGGACATTCACCAACGTCTATGGCTATCGAGCTGCTGCTGACGGGAAAGAAAACGGCTGGGAGCTTGTTATTAGGGATGAGGAGGTGAACGCAATGGTCAGGGCGACCGGGTCAAGTTTTTTGAGCTGAAGACACTTGCCATTGTCTCGTCCAGCCCCCTCAAGATCGCAAATAACCAGCCGTCTTGATCCACCTCAATTCCTTATGAGTACGATCAAGCATTGATGCTCCTGTGATACCAGCCTGATAGTTTGCCCGAGACATCAGCGCAGCACTTCATCCTTGGCAAAGCCCACCGGCGAAACTGTTTTGCCGTTTCCGCTCGAAATCTCCCAAGCCGTTCGCCGCACCATTGAAACTTTCTTGACTTCGCATTCTTTCCTTCAATATCATCACCAGATCTTCCTTGAGTCGACCTTGCTTGGCAGACATAAAAGGCGGTTCAAGATGTCTCAGCAAGCCCTCAACAAGATCGCGCCCAACAGCCCTTCGCGGCAGAACCCTTCCGAGATCGAGACCAACATCGCAACTGCCCTGTATGAGCTCGAGACCAACATCCCGGACATGAAGAGCGCCCTCAGGCCTCTGCAGTTCGTGAGCGCGCGAGAGGTAAGATATATCATGACCGAGACCAGTCAAGCACCTACGATCGCAAACATGGCGTTGCCAGGAAGAGCTGCAAAGACCTGAATTTCTTGAACCCGGGCTGACATGGTATTCTCTTAGATCGAAGTCGGCCATGGCCGCAAGGCTATCGTCATCTTCGTCCCTGTTCCCCTGCTCGTCGGCTGGCACAGGTCTCAGCAGCGGTAAATATAGCCTCCTCACAAACTTGCAGATCCAAGACTAATCACGCCCATAGCCTGACCCGTGAACTTGAGAAGAAGTTCTCCGACCGCCACGTAATCTTCATCGCCTCGCGCCGCATCCTGCCACGTCCCAAGCGCAGCGCCCGCTCCCGTACCAGCCAGAAGCAGAAGCGCCCGCGGTCGCGTACGCTCACGGCTGTCCACGACGCCATCCTCGCTGATCTCGTCTACCCCGTCGAGATTGTCGGCAAGCGTACCCGCACCCGGGAGGATGGCAGCAAGATCCTTAAGGTCGTGTTGGATGAGAAGGAGAGGGGTGGTGTGGACTACCGTCTCGACACCTACTCCGAGGTATACAAGCGCCTGACGGGCAAGGGTGTCAACTTTGAGTTCCCGCAGAGCGGCGGTGACTACTAGATGGCACCGGGATGATGGACAAGCGACCAGAAATGGCTGCTTGGTTCGCGCATGGAGGGGTCATGGATGGCGGTGCGTTGCGTCGACTGTGGTCATGCAGTTGAGCTATCTACGCAGACCACCCGACAAAGTAGGCGCCTTGACTGGCTGCTGATACTCTGACCTTGATATGCATTCGATTTCCCGTCTATCTTGCTTGTTCGTGAATTCGTATTCCATAACTAATGCTGATGCAAATTTACGCTCGAAAACAACGTCATGATCGGATATTTCTTCCTACGCGCGCTCACTGGTGCAATCATAGCGCCAGACTCCGGTTCCCGTCCGCTACCACCTCCAGACAGTCTATCGCCGGCTCCACAGCTCTGATTCTCTCCAAGTCATCTACCCTCGTACCCTCCACAGTCTCCACGCCATCTAAGTCTCTGCGCACCGAACGCATGTACTGCGTGGGGTGAGGCTGCTCAGTGTCTGCGTGCTGCCTGTGACGATTTGCCGGACCTTGGCCCAGCGTCCCTTGCATCAGCCAGTGAGCATTTGAGAGATGGTTGTGGTTCGCAGCCTGGTGGTTTTGGCCGTTGTGGTTGTGATTGTTTGGGCCGGTCGGCATGTTGAGTAACGCGTATTGATAACTGTGCAAGTTCTGGGCGGCCTGGTTTGAGATGATGTTTGTGTTGATGGTATCAAATCCGCTTGGCGTTTTCGAAGGTGAGTGCTGGTGGAGAGTATGCTTCTTCTCCCGCCGCCCGAAGCCAATGACACTCAGGTGCGGTATCGACGCAAAAAGCCAGGATGTGATCTGCGCCAGGCGATGGGAGCGCAGTGCACCGAAAACGGCCGGCTGGGAGAGTGATGCATCTAGGTTCGGTGACTTGTAGACATCATCCAGGATGTGTAGTGTGCGCAGTTCGAGTAGTTGAGACATGGCATCCACTGCGCCTTCACCTAGTATGCTGCTGAGCTCTCCGCCAGACAGCATGACAGCTGACTTTGATGTTGGCAAGGCTAGCTGCCGCAGCTTGGTGCACTCGGCTATGTTATTGATAAATGTGTCCGCATCGTGGCGGGCAATGTCTAAGTAGGCGTACTGTAGCGTCTTCGCATGGCGTGTGAGGCTCTGAGCCTGCAAACCTTTTAGTGTGGTCTGATTTGGAGTCAACGCTGTTAGAATCAGCATGATGCGCTCCAGACCATCTAGTCGCTGTAGTAGCAGGTTCAGCTGGTTGACATCTACGCAGAAAGCTCGGTCATTGAGGTCACGATGTGTGCTGTTGACGATGTTGATGGACCTCAGGCCATGCAGCAGGGAATCGTCGTCTGCACAGTGCTTCACGAAAGCTGTGACGTTGCGGCAGTGTTGGATGGTGAGACTCCGCAGGCTCCCGGATCCGATGGTGGATCTTAATAAGCGACCTGCATCCTGCAAATCAAGGCCTCTCAGGCCAAGTCCTTCTAGCTGCGAAAGCTCGTGCTCTTCTCCAAAGACATCTTCGAGGACGACCTGGCTGAGTTCGCGATGCTGTTGCGGATCATCAGCCGGAAATTCTCCATCGTTCTGTATGATCGAGGCCAGGTCGGCGTATATCTCCAGACGTTTTAGCGCTGGCAATGACGGGATGTTGAACCATTCGGCCTTCCACTTGCTCGAGATAAAAAGCTGCAGCCTCGTCACATGCGTGACGACAATCGTACTAGCATCTTGCAGCAAGTTCTCCGACAGACAGTTGTCCGTATCTGTTCTCCAGCCATCCAGCCGCAAGCTCTGCAAGTACCGCTGTCGTTGATGGAGTGTCGTCAAAAGGTCTGGCTCCAAGACATGAAAGCTTTCCAAAGAAAATGTATGCAATTGGTCTCGAGGCAACAGATGAGCAAAGAGTCCTAGGGCGGTGCGGATTTCTTTCGCATAAGCGCCGATATTACAGTCGTTCTGGCACGGGACGAGAGTGAGGTGTCGAATCGACTTCAAGCCCACGTTCTCGGGGCTGAGCATTGCCATTGCCAGCTCGGCGCAGGCAGTTTCGGACCGGGCGGCCGGGCATAGTGAGAAGCGGACTGTCTGATATGCGGCTCCGATGGCGGAAGGGTACCAGTCTTTACATGTTTTGGCCAGGGCAATTCGTGTCTGCTGCGACGTGACAAAATTCAAGATATGGAGTTTGAGATCGGGCGGGAGTGTCTGGAAGCTTGCCGGTGACATGACCTTCAGCCTGGCGGCCGTCGATGTGCCGTGGTCACTCGTGTTCAGTAGAGCGACACAGACGGATCTGACTTGGAGTCAGGTTCATGTCGGCTGTGCTGCAAAGGGAGGCTGATGACGTTGAGCTTGATAAGCTGTGATTGGTGCGGCTACCGCGGGCGGCAACGGCGGCGCGAGTGAACCACCTTCCCCTGGTTCACCAGCTACGCATCTCTCTCGTCTCGCACATTTCATCAGATATCTCATTGGACGTCAATGCGACGGAGCAGCGCATCAGTGGGTACGGTGTTGCTGAAAGGTGCCATGATGCGTCGCGATCCTCCAGCATCCTGTCCAAATGGCATGTGACCGGGATTTATCGTCATCATCTCACCCACAGACTCTGGCTGAATGGTACAACTTGCCGACCCCCGCATCTGAGGGCACCAGTCGAGATGGCTATGATTGTACAACTTCTCGCCAGCAAATAGTGGAGCTCTTCGCGCAAGCCACTTCCACCAATCTTCAGCATACGCCCTCGGACACACCGCAAAGGGAATCGCGTGTTGCCTACGTACACAGGGCGCCTTGTTCTGGGTCGCCGCCGGAAGCTCGCTGCGACTCTCACAAGGTCTTCGTCCGGACTGCAGCGCTCGATGCATCATTCAGTCCTTGCATCAGACATGAGATTCGTCCTTGCGACAGAATCGCCCTGCCTTGATAGCAGCAAGAGACGCGCGATCACCAGCATGCCTTTGATCAAGCAAGAGTAAGTGTCTAACCGTACAGTCAGGATGGCAGCAAAACGATCCGCCAGTGCAAGAACTATATCTTGGGGAAAGTATCGTCATACTGCGCTACAACGCCCCTCAAAATCGCGCCTGGCCGGCCCGTCGGTCAACAAATTGATTTGGTGGCCGAACAGATAGGCCTTCCTTCCGTTGTCCTGCCGCTATCCTGCCGCTGTACTTTCGACTGCATAGCGATTGTTGAACTGATGGCTGGCAGAAGACTCCGTTGCAATCGCGACAGGCAGCATAACATACCGCCGGATTCGGAATGCAGTGCATCCCCTCAGCGGTACAGTACCCTCCGTACTGGCGAGTTGCTAGCGGCTCCACGTTGCAAGGTGCCGCTGCAACGGCAGCAAAACTTGCAAACATCTCATTGGGCTTCAACGACTCTGGCGGATCGAGGAGCTCGGCCTCGGAAACATTGGCCGCATCTGCATAGGCGTATTTGGCAGTCTTGGATGCCATCTCCTCGGTCCTTTGCTGTCGTTTGAGGGCCAGGAGGTACTCGTCTACTTGAGCTTTGCTCTAGCGGGTGGCCTCAATGACAGTATCGCTGGCAACGTAAGCGCGATACACCCCATTCGTGTCAACATCCATGAATCCTTGCTCGCCATGGAGATTGAGCTTCGGGAGCCCGGCCAGTGGATCGCCGGTGACTCCGGTTCCCCGGAGACGTGTTGGTCTGCACGCCGTCCAGATGCAGCCGCGAGACAGACAACTTACATGATCAACGTTGGCAAGGTGACACTTAACAGCACAGGTCCCGCGAGTACGGCAGCAGCTAAGGCCAGCATCCTGCTGGCCTTTGTTGGGAGGACTGCAAAGATGGAGCTCTGCAAAAATTGACGGAGCTGCAACAGTAGCGTCGTTAGTGCTGTGAGCTCTCAAGTGGGCACAACTACGCATTTATGGCCCTGGTGATGGCTAATGATGGATGCTACTTTACAATGGTAGGTGCACACGAGCTTCAAGACAGCAGCTCATGTCCACTTCGACCTGTACTCGAGAAGGTCGCGTCATACATCGTCGCACAGCCGCGAGAAGCCGAGCTTGGCTTGAATGACCTAACAAGCAGCGACGCCGATGCACTGCTGCTTGCGACAGGCCGATGGGCAAGTGAGTCCCACAAAGAATGCTGGGTTTTTGACAGCTCGCAGTGCTTCAAGAGCAAGGCACTTTGGCAGAGCATGCGCGGCGTTGAGTCCACAGATATGATCCTGCCAGCTTCAATCAAAGCAGCCATCAACCGAGACGTATACGGCCTTCTCAACGACAGGTCTCTAGAAAGAGCTCTTCATAACTTGCCTTTTGCTGCAAACTGTCGAATCAGGACGACACCAGGATGGAAAAAGGGCCGAGCATGCCAGCGTCCCTCGCAAGGTAGGTGGCGAACAAATCAAAGGTCACAAGCGCCTATCAGAGAACGCGTTGCTCGACTCTCCGCTTGCATTTGAGTTCGAAGCCCAAGCAAGCATACTGCAGCAACAAATTCGCGTGGCCACGCAAAGACCCCCAATCTCAAAGACATCGTCTGCTCAACTGCGTTGCGAACATGCCTAGCACCGCCCCTGGACGATGAGTACTAGCGATTTCCTGGGCTGTCAAACCAAGAGTGCAGGAGCGACGATGGGCGCCCATTGAAAGGTGGATGCCATCCGGGCGCGAGTCATGTCCATGCTTAAGACGGGTGCTCTTCCGTGATTGCATAAGATGACGCAGCGCGGAGTTTAGCAGTTGCTTGCTCTTAGGTCCACGCAAGCTTAACACATGTCATTAGGCTAAGGAGCTGTCGCTCAGAGGAGCAGTGTTGAGTTATATCCTTTGCTGACGGCAACACTATCTTTTCCACATGTACTTGTCCCCGTTGCCCAAATTTGGAACAAGGCCGTTTGCACCACGATCCCTCCTTGTGCGTACTCGCATTCAATTGATACCCAGATCACTTCCATTGACGCTCCTAGTCCATAGTCCGTACTCAGCTCCCCAGTCAGCATTTTGCAATATCTTTCACCATGACTCAAGTGTCAAAAAAGCAAAGAACACATCCTCAGTACGAGCTGTTGTACCACCCTGGCATCCCCGGCCGTGGCGAATTTGTCCGCCTGGCATTCGAAGCCTCTGGCGTAGCGTACACGGACGTTGCCAACGAGCAGGAGGACGGCTACTCTACGGTACAGAGCATCTGCATGAGTAAAGATCTGGAGAGTGACGAAGGCAACCCGCCGACCTTCAGCCCTCCAGCTTTACGGATCCCTGGCGCTGGTCAAGATGGCAGGGCGCTTGTCATTGCTCAAACGCCAAACATCCTTTGGTACCTGGGAGATCGGCTTGGATTATTGCCCGGTGATGAGCCTGGGAAATATCATACCCAGCAGGTCGCGATGACCGCTTTGGATCTGAACAACGAAGTCCATGATACGCATCATCCGATCGCAGTGGCGGAATACTACGAAGCACAGAAAGATGAGTCGTTGAAGAAAGCGAAGGTTGGCTGCGTCGTTGGATGACATCTTATCAGGATCACGTGTGCTGACTGTGGTCCAGGACGTGCGGGAAAACCGAATTCCCAAATTCCTCTCGTACTTCGATCGAGTGCGAAAGTACAATGAGAAGAATCATGGCGGCAAAGGCAAGTATCTCGTAGGTGACAAGCTCACTTACGCCGACACCACTGTCTGGCAGGTCATCGATGGTTTGTTCTTCTCTTTTCCCAAGGAAATGGAGGCGAGAAAGAAAGAGTTCCCAGATCTGCTTGGATCTTTCCACGAGAATATGAAGCAGGAGAACGGACTGAAGGACTATTTGAGCAGTAAGCGGAGGCTACCATACAGCATGGGCATTTTCAGGTACTACCCGGAGCTCGACCGTCAATGAGGACGTCCTTGCAGCAACGGTGCGATACGAACAAGGGCAACACCGGACCTCCAATAGACGGATATCTGCAATACAAGAAGCTTATCTAACCGTCCGCTACTTTTTTGGCTCGATCGCAAAATTCCACCGCGGGTAGTGTATCCTGATCTCCTTGCTCTCTTGCTCGCTCTTACTACTGATCACTGCCTCTGAGGCCGTCAGGCCGATAAGCTTGCCGCTGTCTCGGTAGTTGAAGCCAGTATCAATAGGGTACATGTCGACCTGTTGTCCTTCTATGAGTCCGCTGGGATCCTTTTCGAAGGAGAGCTTCTCCTCCAAAAAGCCGGACTTGAGAATCTTCTCAACCGCATCCTTGCCCACAAGCTCTGCTGGCTTGTCAGCTTTCTCTCTAGCAGCGGCAATGGCAGCGTTGTATCGATCTCGATACGCCAGGGTCTTAGGATAATTCTGCTTATTGAAGTACTCCTTGTCGAGGGAGCCCGGGATCTGGAGTAGCCAGTCGAAGATCCAGCAGGCATGGATATCCGCCAGCATCGGCCCATTACCGCCCAGGATCCACTGTCGCCCATCACTCAGCACTGCCTCGAGAAAGTCGAAGTTTGCCCTCAGGTTCGCCAGTGCTGCTGGTCGCAAGCCATCCTGCACCTCCTTGGACCACTTTCGTCCCCAGAGCTCTTCTCGATCCTTCTGGAACTGCGGATTCTTCATCAGATCCATGTCAGTCGGGATGATTGCAGCTGCCTCCTTGAAGACAACA
>DAHZQE010000219.1:0-4638 GCA_027409005.1 Ferrimicrobium sp.
CATTAGACCGGCACCACCACGCAACCGGCACCTCATCCCTGGGACCAATCACGCTAAGCTTTTGACTTTGGTGCCAACCGCACCGTGGTCTCTGAACCTATGCTAGCTCAGTTGGAATACAAAACTTTGACATATTCCTTATAGCAAATATATCGGCTACTTCTCTTGCTGGACGACTCCCCATTGCTTGTGCCTGCATCTTCTCGCAAACCTAAATCTTCTCCACCGTTGTTCGAATACAGCCGGGAGCGCGCGATCGACGTCTACTCTCGATAGCAAGGGGGGCGCGGATGACGTTCACGATTGCAGACCTGACACGACCTGAGTTTGAGGAGCTAATTCACGAACGAGTGCTGGTCATACCCGTCGGATCCGTCGAACAACATGGTCCACATCTCCCGATAGGTACCGACTCCCATATCACTGCAGCCCTAGTGGATGAACTCGTACGTCTGCGCGGGGAGCAGCTGGTGCTAGCACCACAGATTCCGATATCCGCATCCGACGAGCATGCCTCCTTCCAGGGAACTCTCTCTATGGGTAGTAATCTTCTATCAGCCATGCTCAAGGCGATAACCAGCCACTTGAGCATTCGACCACGCACGCTGCTGGTAAGCGCCCATGGGGGCAATCTGGCTGCCTTTCTTGAAGCGAGCACACCCTTCTGGGTGCCGAGGACTCATGTTCTCATTGAGGCCGCCGCCAACTGGGAACTACCCGCTGATGCTAGAGGCCTCTGGGAACCGGATGCGCACGCGGGTCGTACCGAAACCTCCGTGATGCTCGCACTGCGCCCAGACCTAGTGAGGCTTTCCCAGGCCGTCTCAGGGTATAACGGACCACTCTCGCCAGTGGGTGCCATCCTCGCCACAGACGGAATTCGAGGAGTGAGCACTACTGGAGTGCTGGGTGATCCAAGTGGAGCGAACCGCGAAGAGGGGCTCGCCATCCTCGCCGCCCTAGCCGCCGACCTCGTTCGCACCTTTGACCAGGTCAACACGTGACTGACAGCGCTCAAGAGAGATCACCACTTGCAATCGTTACCGGAGGAGCGAGGGGAATCGGGCTAGCATGCGTTCAGACACTAGCCTCCACCGGTTACCAAGTGGTTGCGATCGACGTGCCCACTGACTCGAGCATGCCCTATTCGCTCTCCACGAACAATGATCTCGCTGCGATCTCTAACCACAATATTCATCCGATCGCTTGCGATGTCCGAGACTCTGAGGCACTCACCAGTCACGTTCAACAGTTAACACGACGTTGGGGGTCGATCCAACTCGTAGTAGCCTGCGCTGGCGTCCTGGCTGGATCAACATCATCGCTCGAACTCGATCGCGAACAAGCTCAGGAGATCTTCGATGTCGACTATTGGGGAGTTACATATCTAGCGAGCGCGACAATGGAATCACTCAGACAAACCCGTGGAAGCTTCATAGCAATCTCCTCGGCGGCGGGGGTGCGGGGACTCCCACAACTCGGACACTACTGCGCAGCCAAACATGCAGTACATGGCTTCCTTGCAGCCTTGGCCCGTGAGGAGATCTCGAAGGGCGTGCGGATCAACATAGTAGCCCCGGGTTCGACCGACACTGCCCTACTCGCCGCCACCGCCCAGGTCTATCAACTCAACTCAGCCAATGAATTTCTTGCCCAGCAACTCGATCCCACTCTAAACACCCCAGCCGACGTAGCGGCCGTCGTCGCCTTCCTGGCCTCCGACGCCGCCAGCGGCATCAACGGAGCGATCATTCCAGTCGACCGCGGCTTCATCGGCTAGCCAGTCCGCCCCGGACCTAAACGTTGATTGTGGTCTCCCACTCCTCCAGCGAACCCATGACGATATCGCCAATCTCCTGAATCTGCGAGGGTTCGATTACCAACGGTGGAGAGAAGGCCAAGCCCTGGCCAAGAACACGTGTGATCAAACCATTACGACGGACGGTTACAGCCAATCGGTCGACCGCCTTCGGATCCTCTCGACGCACCTGAGGTGAGACCTCGACCGCCGCTAGCAGCCCAACGCCACCACGGACTTCAGAGACGGAGGAGAACCGCGTCGCTGGTCTCAGGGCCGCCAACAGATCTCCCTCGAGCAGGCTGCCTCGCTCGAGTATGCCCTCGCCCTCGAGCAACCGACAGTTGGTTAGGCCAGCAGCAGCACAGGTTGGATGACCACCATAGGTAGGGCCATGGCGAAAGACCGGTGAATCTTGGCGTGCGAAGGGTGCTGCGACATGTCCAGCAACGGCCACTCCACCGAGCGGGAGATAGCCACTAGTCACCCCTTTAGCGAAGGTGATCAGATCAGGCGAGATCTCGAATCGCTCAACCCCAAACCAGCTGCCCAGCCTCCCGAAACCACAGATCACCGAGTCAACTATCAAGAGCACTCCATGTCGGTCACAGATCTCGCGAAGTGATGCAAAGTACCCAGCAGGTGGTGGATAGACACCACCCGCACCGATAACCGGTTCAGCGATCACCGCCGCTACCTGCTCCTCGCCGAGTCGAACGATCTCTGCCTCAACTGCCTCTACATCGTCGTAGGGAACGCGATAGGTATCTGGCACCAATGCGCCAAATCCCTCTCGGTTGGCATCAATACCTCCTACAGAGGTGCCGAAGCCCCAAGTCCCATGGTAACCATTTACCCGTGAGATGATAGCGGTCCGCTCCGGATGTCCGAGTTCGAAATGGTATCGACGTGCGAGCTTGGTCGCCGTCTCAACGGCATCTCCACCACCCTGCACAAAGAAGATCTGTGCATCGCGCATCGGCGCTCGTTCAGAAAGAAAGGCCGCGAGCTCCTCGGCGGGTCGATTCGAGAAGTTACCAAAGGTTGAATAACCCGCTAGCTTCTTCGCCTGCTCGGCTATGGCATCGGCAATCTCTGTACGGCCATGACCAATGTTGGCGTACCACAACGCTGCTGTCCCATCGAGATAGCGCCTTCCATCCTCATCGAAAACGTAGACACCAGATCCGTGATCGAAGACGACGGCGTCGTGGCTGGCCTGATAGAGCTGTCCGAACGGATGCCAAAAATTGCTCATACGTACCCCTTTTTGACCCTGCACCCACCTTGGGCGCGCTTGACCTCTAGGAGTCTAGAACACCACCAAGCTGGACCCGGTTTCGTCCGCGTGCCTTGGCATCATATAGGGCAGAGTCGGCGAGGCGCAGTAACTCCTCAACGAGCCCCCGTGGCGAGAACCTGCGAACGACCGGAGCAGCCACCGCAACCCCAATAGAGGCGGTTATATGGCTATCCACGTCCGGCACCGACACCGATGCGAGAACTAAGCGGAGCGACTCAGCAAGACTAAGCGCTTGAATCTGGTCAACACCGGTCAGGAACACCACGAACTCCTCGCCACCGAATCTGGCCACCACGTCCTGCGTACGAAGGCGATTCTGGATATTGGCCGCAGCCTCCTTGATCACGAGATCGCCGGCTGAATGCCCAAACTGATCGTTCACCGCCTTGAAGTGATCTAAGTCTATAAACATCGCCGCCATCTGAAAACCTCCGCCACGTGCGTTGACAACGAGTCGCTCGGCGAGCGACCAGAAGCTTCGGCGGTTCATGAGGCCAGTCAATGGGTCGGTCTCGGCGAGCTCGCGTAAAAGGTCATACTGCATCATCTGCGAAACCGCGATTCCCGCCTGATCTGCGAAGAACTCAAGTGCTTGGACTTGTTCTAGGTCTGGAAATCGACCATCTATCGGCTCATCAGCAGAGATCACACCCAACAGTTGACCGGACTCGATAATTGGGATAGTCAATGAGTCCTGTGGTTCCCAGTTGCCCACATCCAGTTCATCGGGGCTACGAGTTGGAACCGACAGCTGCTGGCCGAGCTGGTCAGGGAGCGGATATTTACGATGGTCAAAGAGGTAAG
Organism: Ferrimicrobium sp.; assembly: GCA_027409005.1. Taxonomy (GTDB): domain Bacteria; phylum Actinomycetota; class Acidimicrobiia; order Acidimicrobiales; family Acidimicrobiaceae; genus Ferrimicrobium. The sequence goes on from DAHZQE010000219.1 coordinate 3,906, forward strand.
AACGCGACAGACGCATCTGTGGTTGCATAATTTCAGCGAACTGTCCAAGCTCTATAGGACCATTTTCATGGAGCCGTGCGCGTTCGCGTGTATCGATGCCGGAGGTGACACGAAGCTCAAGGTTGTCATCGCTGCGCAGGTAGATAGCAGACCGGCGAAAACCGCCCGCCGAGGTTACCGCATCTGCAGTCATCTGAAGGATCTCTTCTAGCTGGCCCGCACGCTGCACGTCGTTGCTCGCTCGAAATAGCTCACTCAAGCGTTCACGCTGAGCGGTAAGAATCCTTAGCTGAGCCTCTGCATAGCTCCGGTTCTCGTGCAGCTGAATCGCAAGCGAGGCAAAGTGTGCCAGTGTCGCGATGAGCATCGCCCTCTCCAGGGTCGGAACCATACCATCCAGAGGATCATCTGGGAAAACGACACCGAATACCTCCGCTGGTGGTCGATAGAGCGGAGCTATCAACAACGAACGCGGATGCCAGTGGCTTGACTCGACCGTCGGAGTAGTCGCGATCACCGACCCACGTTCCTCCATCTCGGCAAGAATTGGTTCCGAACCATCGACCCAGTAGATGTCGCCAATCGGCTTCGCGACCCGCAATAACCGTTCCAGCTCTTCAAAGGGCATAGAGTAATCATTGAAGTCATCCATCGTCAAATCGCCACGAAGGCTGGTCATCGCCTTCACGCGAAAGCGACCGTCTACGTCCAATATTGCAATAGAGGTTGCACC
>DAHZQE010000241.1:0-2284 GCA_027409005.1 Ferrimicrobium sp.
CTCGTCGACACTACATGTTTGAGCCTGACTTGATATGTGAATGATTTGGCGTTCTCCGAGGTCGGAGGCAACATAGACGGGGAAGAGTTGGTCAAAGCTCCATCGCTTACGATGGCTGATGATCCCTTCTACGCCGTAAGAGCGAGCGACCTACGAAGGGGGCTGAGCCTCCTGCTAGGACGGCCACCAAAAGAGCAACGTTGCGAAGTGTCCGAACCAGATAGGGGCGTGAGACCTTCGTTGTCTCGCTGAACTCTAGAATCTCCCAGCCACGTTCCTTTGCGACCTTCGTGAGCACTCGATCAGGATTGACGGCAATTGGATGCCCGACCATCTCCAGCATTGGGACATCGGTATAGGAGTCTGAGTAGGCGTAGGAGCTCGATAGGTCTATCCCCTCGTCAGCCGCCAGCGTAGCGATCGCCTCGACCTTGTATGGACCATAGGCGTAGAACATCAACTCCCCGGTGTACTTGCCGTCCTCGTCGACTCGCGAACGTGAACCAATGTATCCATCGACACCGAGGAAGGAGGCCATTGGTCCAACTACCTCCTCGGGCGAAGCTGATACTAGAAAGACTTTACGCCCTGCAAGGTGGTGAAGATCGATGAGATCCATCGCCTCACGGTAGATCAGCGGCGTGATAATTTCTCCCAGGGCCTCGGTAACTACCCGAAGCACCATGGATTGCTCCCAACCCTGGGTGAGGTTGAGTACGGCGTTCTCCAGCCGCTTGAGCCGACGCTCGTTTGCGCCCAAATACTTATATACGGTCTGGGCGTAGAGACTCCGTGCGACCGTTCTGCGGGTGATGAGACCCTCCTGGAAGAACCTGGTTCCCAGCGCCAGCATCGATGCACGGGCGATTACCGTCTTGTCCAGGTCAAAGAATACGCCCTCCACCGACCCGCTCATCTCGGCATAGAGGCGAGCATTGCGACGATGAGCGCGCCGTCGACTCCACCGATTGCCAAAGAGGTCGCCTTACCCCCATGGCGCAGGAGCGCTTTGGCCAGTGAAACTGTCAGGTCACTACTCTGTATGTTCGATGCCCCATATTGGGGGAGTAGCTCTGTGTGCATATGTGTTTTAACCGACGGTCGCATTGTGGGCATTACCTCGACTAGGTGAGAATCGGGGTGTAAAACTTTAGGGCGATGGAGGATCGAACTCATCAAGACGGTCTCCCTTGCTTGGTAAACGGACCTTCGTGATTGCCGCTAGTAGATGCGACGAACACGCTGCACCGGCCTAACTCCTGTTCGAGTGCAGCCATAGGAGAACTCTGGTGGTCAGCGGGTTGACCTTTCACCACCTCGCCGACGCTGACGATGGTTGCGTTCATGGCTGACCTCCTTTGATGGCCTGCTCCAGCCTGGTGTATTCAGCAGGAGCTGTCGGTGTGGTGCCCCAATTACCCTCTCTAATAGGAAGTTTTCGCCTCATGAACCTCGTCGTGGTTGTACACGGAAGAGCGACAGATTCGATTGAGTTGTCGAGAGCGAGAGTCGATTGCTTCAGGTCGGCTTTTGGGACGGACAATGACTTCTCCATGACTGAGACGGTAGCGCTCTCGTCTGGCCAGCCGAGCGCGGTGGTTTCAGGTACGTACTGGTTAACAACCTTTCTGGTTGTATACGCGAGGGTCGTGAGCATGCAAGCAAAGCTGTGAACTCCACATCTGTTGGTAGGCCCCATGGTGGTGTTGCTGGAGGCGTATGTGGCTGGAAGTGGCTTCAAGGTTTTTGCGTAAGAACTCAGGCGCGTAGCGGTGGTAACGTTTAGGTGGTAGACGAGCCCGCAGAACGAACGCGTCGCTTGATCGGGAGTCGCCACTCGATGGCCTTGCGTCGCCATCTGGGTGACCAACTCTGCGTCGATGCCTCCACGGCCAACGACCAGCATGCGATCGGATGTCACCTTGCCTCCATAATGTCGAGAAGGACAAGATTACCGTAGTCTCGTCCCACCGGTAATCTTCAGCATAGGCCGCCATGGCATCGTCGACCATAAGCTAGCCGCAGTTGAGTAGCGATGTTAACTGAGAATATTCGGTCCCCAGACGGTCGCTTCCATCGCTTCCACCGACCGTACCTCATCTGGATCACTCCTTCTAGGAAGGTGGTGTGAAATACGCATCCCCAGAGGATCAGGTCCGGCGCAAGTCATGGTTTTCCGTGTTGGCTTGTCTTAAGGAAGCCGACCTTTCGAAAGTATGCTCTGTGTTTTGAATTCACAAGGAGCTGATGGACTCGGGTTCTTGCCGGTGTGGCATGAAATGGG
>DAHZQE010000252.1:0-4958 GCA_027409005.1 Ferrimicrobium sp.
GAGATAGAACAACTGCTCCTCATCCACCGGACCAACCGTTGAGGCATGCGAGCACTTGACATCGCTAATCTGGATGTCTAAATTGGGCACCGACCAGGCAAGCGCCTCCTCGGAGAGCAAAACGTTCCGATTTGTTTGGAACGCCTCAGAACCACGCCCCAGCGGCGTAATCGTAATCATCCCGGTATAGATCGAAGCACCGTCCCCGTTCACTACCCCTTTGTACAGAAGGTTGCTGGTAGTCGTCGGCGCATCATGGGTAATAAATGTGCGATAATCAACACGCTCATCAGCTCCTACCACATAACCAACCCGGATGGCGACCTCCGCCTTGGTTCCATGGAGAACCCCGTCTGTGCGAACGCGGGTATAACCCTGATGGGCACTAGCTGCATCGATCTCAAGGCGCGCCTCGGATGCCAATCTAAATCGAACATACCCAAGGCTTAACGCCGTCTTATCGTGCTCTAGCTGATGACGATAGACGATCGAGGACCGCTCTTCTCCAACAATCTCAATCACCGGGAGATGAAGGACCGATCCGGTCAAGAGATCCACGTGCACGATCTCCAACTCGGCATCAGGGTCCGCTGAGACACGGAGCCAACTCCATAGCGCTGCATCATCGCCGTTCCCAGCTGTGATGATGCCTAGTCGACGCACCGAAGAATCAGCGTGAATTTCAATGCGACAAGGTGCTAATAGTGTTCCTAGCGTGAGCAGGCTCTCATCTTCTTCACGCAGGAATTCACCTGCCGCCTCGACCTCTACGGCCGACAATCCCTGCGACTCTTGGCCACCGCCAATAAGACGCCCGCCATCGATGCGCACAACAGCTTCGACATCACCGAAGGTCTTGAGGATCTCCATCCCCTGCTCCCAGATATCATCCGCACAGCTCGATGGAGTCCCCTGATAGCGCTCCCAATCGATCTCATCAACCGGAGAATATCTCCAACACTCCAAAGCCTCATTCGGCTGCTCAAGTCGCTCCACATCGGCTACCCTTGTGGCACTGCGAACCGGCAACTCCCAGGACAAATCCTTCCCTAGGGACTTCACGCGATCTCCTTCGATACCTTCTACGCCACCTTCGTATCGAGAAGGTGATGGTTTACCCTACCATCATAGTGATAATCTGGTGACTATCCACGGCGAGAGCATCGACCAACAGAGGAGAGTAATGGAGACGCTACAACTGGAGATCCATGATGGCATCGGTGAGTTGATTTTGAATCGTCCTGCCAAACTCAACGCCATGAATGCGAAGTTCTTTGAGGAGCTACCGATTGCGATCGAGATCCTTGAGGCTGAATCGGTGGTACAGGTCATTGTGATCCGTGCCAACGGGCCCCACTTCAGCGCAGGGCTAGACCTCTACGACATGGCACCAGGATCTCAAAAGATACAGGCAGCCAAGGATATAGAACCCCTTCAACGCGGATTCTTGGCGCTTGCCACCACCAGCAAACCTACGTTGGCCGCCATCAACGGCTACTGTATAGGAGGCGGGCTCGATCTCGTCGCTGCATGCGACATACGCATGGCGTCACAATCAGCGATCTTCTCGCTTCGCGAAGTCCGCATCGGCATTGTTGCCGACCTTGGATCTCTCGCCCTGCTCGCGGACGTTATGTCTCTCCCTACTCTGACAGAGATTGCGCTTACAGGTCGCGATCTTGATGCCAACGAGGCACAGAGAATTGGGCTGGTACAGACACTCTGCGCAACACCAGAGGAGCTCACACAAGCCGTTACGACGCTAGCCAGACAGATACAGGCGAATCCACCTCTTGCCGTCCAGGCAACTAAGAGCCTGTTGGTCCAACAACGAACTCAGCACCTACTACAACACCTTCAACTCGCAGCAAGCAACAACGTTGCTCTGATGCAATCGCAGGATATGAGAGAGGCAATCAATGCACTGATCGAAAAACGGCAACCTCACTACCATGGCAACTGATCACAAATCGATCAACACCAATCCTTCCAGCCTTGAGGCGTTCCCGGGCGAGATCTAACCTAATTCCACTACCATGGAGACTTCAATGTCGCTCACCTTTAGCCATGCTCCTACCTGTTCCTAAGCTTCCTCAAAGCATGAATCATAAGACTGGGCATTGAAAGGTTCCTTAAACCGAATGCTCCGAAGCCTCAGAGCGCAAACGAAGAATGGTAGAGAAAGGCACGCATGATGAGTGACAATGAGTTTTCCGAGGACGTGAACGGTTCGAATCCTTCCAATGGAGAGGATCCTACGGAAGAGATCCATACCACTCCTCAAGGTAACGAGGGCTCATCATCAGATCCCGAGCAGGGATCTGAGCCAACGTTGATAGGGGATGGTTGGTCATCAGGAGATGGTTGGTCATCAGGAGATGCGCTCGCATCCGGCGAGACCTGGTCAGGTGGAGCGGCCGCCGATCAATCTGATGGCGATCCCTCGTTAACTGACAACGCTGGGCAGGCCGGTGCAGCGAGCGATAGCACCGGGTACCATGGGTACGACTACTCATCGACCTGGACCTCTCCCCCAACCTCACCTTCGACAGAGAGCAACTCAGCTAAGGGATCTCGCAAACGAAGGGGTGCCTTGGCCCAACGTAGATTCTCGGGCTTGACCGTGTTGACCGCAGCGGTGGTGGCAGCGGTTGTGGCTGTTGGCACCAGTATTACCGTCGTCCATTTAAGTAATTCCTCTAATTCAAAGCCTGTAGTCATCACTCAATCCTCTGCATCTCCCACGTCGATACAGGGGTCGGGGCTCAACGGCAACGGTAGTCTCAATGTGCCACAGATTTTGGCAAAGGTCGAACCGGCTGTGGTCGACATCACTGCCCAAGGTTCTACTAGCAATGGTTTTCTAGGCACGAGCCAATTTCAAGACGCCGGCACAGGAATGATTATCGGATCAAGTGGCCTCGTTCTTACCAACAACCATGTTGTTGCGGGAGCAACCTCGATACAGGCCACGCTCTACAACCAATCGAAGTCATATCCAGTGAAGGTTGTAGGAACCGATCCCAACCACGATATAGCAGTGCTTCAGATCCAGGGGCTCTCCAATCTCCCGACGGTGAAGTTCGGTTCATCTAAGCAACTTCAGGTGGGTGATCCAGTTGTAGCTATTGGGAATGCACTCGCCCTGCAAGGTGATCCAACTGTAACTCAAGGGATCGTGTCGGCACTGAATCGCTCCATCACCGCCCAAGATCAAAATCTGACCGAGCACCTTACCCAGATGATTCAGACAGACGCGCCTATCAACCCTGGCAACTCGGGGGGGCCACTCGTAGACGCTGCTGGCCAGGTAGTGGGAATGGACACCGCGATAATCTCGTCGACCTCACAAACTCCCGCCCAAAATCTCGGATTTGCTGAATCTATCGACTCCGTACTCCCAGTAGTGAAGAACATCCTGAAGGATCCCTCCTACTACACGAAGTCTTCCTCCCAATCCTCCTCCACTGCGACTACCACTGCCAAGGCGTTCCTGGGTGTCGGCATTCAGACTTTGAGTCCACAGTATGCTAGCCAGCTTGGGTATCCCACTGGCCAAACAGGAGCATTGATCGACTACATCTATCCAGGCTCACCAGCCTCAAACGCTGGTTTGACATCTGGTGACGTCATCGTTGGCTTTGACGGCAAGACAGTAGCCGATGCATCTCAACTCGTAACTGATGTCAGGTCCAAATCGCCAGGGACATCGATAACCCTGAAGGTACTTTCACAGTCAGGAACCTCCACTATGAGGATTACTCTTGGCAACGCACCAGCAGCATAAATGAATGACTGGCATCAGAGTCAGTCGAGAACAGAAACCGCTAGCGTTATCGACGCTGGCGGTTTCGTCGCGCCTGCGCCTATCATCGGATGGGCGGACCGAGTTAGATCCCTTTCGCACAACCGGACTAGCTGCCAACAAAAGGAGAAGCTATGACATCCACCCAAGGACGACCCTCCAAGGATAAACGAATACTTGTGGTCGATGACGAACTCCCGATCACCGAGTTGCTCCAGATGGCACTCAACTTTGAGGGCTACGATGTAGGGGTCGCGGCATCAGGTCGCGAAGCACTAGAACTCACTAAGACTTTTCGCCCCGACGCCATCGTTCTTGACGTGATGATGCCGGGCCTTGACGGCTTCCAAGTAGTCAAACGACTGCGCGAAGAACGTGACGGGACGCCAATACTCTTTCTGACCGCTCGTGACTCGGTAGAGGATCGTGTAGAGGGACTCAGGCTCGGTTCAGATGACTACCTCACCAAACCTTTCTCTCTCGCAGAGCTCACGGCTCGCATCGAAGCCGTGCTACGGCGCAGCGGTGGAGGCACAACGGAGTCGTCTCGCCAAACCTTTCACGACCTCACACTCGACGACGAGACTCACGAAGTGCTCCGAGCAGGCAAGCTCGTCGAACTTACCGCCACGGAGTTCAAGCTCTTGCGTTTTCTCATGCTGAACGCAAACAAAGTTGTCTCCAAAACACAGATCCTAGATCACGTCTGGGAGTATGATTTTGGAGGTGATGCCAACATCGTTGAGACTTATATCAGCTACTTAAGAAAGAAGCTTGACCAGTTTGGACCTCCGATGATCAAAACAATTCGTGGCGTTGGCTACAGTCTGCGAGCACCAGAAATCAGAGAGCCCTGAAGCGTAAGACAGGAGCCGTGTCGAAAACTGGATCTCGCCTTTCCCTCCGAGCTCGACTACTTATCATCGCGCTCGCCACGTTGATTGTAGGTACGCTGGCAATTGACTTTACAACCGTGACTGCGCTGCGGTCGTTCCTAGTGGCTCGAGTAGATTCCCAGCTGACTACCGATATTCCGCTCGCAGCCCGCGAACTCCTACACTCCAGCGTCTACGGTAACTCCAGCTTCTCAGGACTGGTCTCCCTGCCACAGGGTAGCTATGGAGAGCTGATCTTCTCTAACGGAACATCCATC
>DAHZQE010000274.1:0-8092 GCA_027409005.1 Ferrimicrobium sp.
AGCTGGCTCCGCTGGAAATCTATGATTGAGTATAGCGCTTGCTCTTTGCATTGGGTCAGATGTTTATTCATTCTGGGTTGCGTTCTTGCGGCCGTCACTGTGCTGCTCAGCGAGGTGTTGGTGGTGCATGGGTCCGGCTGATTGAATACAGCGTCTTTCGATGTCTTTTTTGGGTTTGTAATACTATGACAGTCACCGTATTAGATCTTGTTGACTATCTCAGGCGTAGAGTCATGACGGACACCTACAATCACTGCATCTGACGTTTCAAGAACAGCGGCACAAACATTTGTATGCGCGCCAGTCTGGTCATCGATATAGACTGCTGCGCTGGCCCTGCCGATGCCGTGGCTGAACAGTGTTTCCTGGCGCTCAATAGTCACTACAAGAGGATCTCGATCAGTAAACCCCTGGCCGGCTGGCTGTCGGTGCTCGCTGAGAGCCAAATCCACCGACAACCACAAATCTGGGTTCTGGTGCAGGATCCACCCATCGCTATGCCAAGTAACGAGTCGGTACTGACAGTCAGCCAGCTGTATTCAGGAAGAGGCATGCGAGCGATGGTAACGCATCTGGCAGTCAACGCACGACACAGCCTTCTCGCTTGGAACGTTGGTTCCTCTACTGCAGTCAGCCCGCTCAGAAGATGATAAAAGACCCGCCGATCTTCGACATTCATGCCAACCCAACTCGATCCAGCCAAGCAATCTCGTCCACGGCTGTACGAGCAACAATAGTAGGTCAGATAGGTGCAAGAAGTGTGGAAACCCGTACGCCGGCTGCTGCTGCTGCTGCTGCGGGAAACGCAATTGAGCTCGTGGCGGAAGGGCACACAACGTAGCTAAGCAGAAAGTTGAATGGTGGATATGGAGCTCATCATGCGCATTCCAGGCGGACTATTGGGAACGGAATGGCTCATGGGGGAATGGGCGTGTGATGAAATAGCCTGTTTGGACGAATCTTATTGCCTTTCCTTGCCTTTCTTCTGACTTTTCAATTCCTGTCCAAGCCAAATGTGCATGTCAGGCCATAGCTGCGATTACTAGCACCTTCGATGCGTGCCGCCAGGATTGACTCGGGTGTGTAGGGTAAAGTTGGGCAGCTGCTTTCGACACATTAGAAAGGAGCCGGAATTGCCTCGGCAGTTGCAGGACGACGGGAGTGTCGAACTTCGTGCGATGCCTCACAATGCCAGAATCATCAGAATCCTGCCCTCCACCCAGGTCGCTTGGTGACTTTACATCGATTGTTGCAAGCTCTTTCTCATAGCTCTACCTACGACATGGCAGGCGGCAGCACCTTTACATGGCAGCATGCCCTACGGCTCCACTCGTCTCTTTCGCCCTTCGAAAGCCCAGTGCCTGTCACACACCCTGCTTTCCGCGATGTGAAACCAATATCTTGGAAAAGAATGAACATTGGGGGCTTGCTCACCACAATCTATGGACTACAAGAGCTTCCGCCCGACGTGACAGAAGTGACGGTGATGTGGCTGTTGCATGGCCGAGGTGGGTATACACACTGCTCTGCGACGAGCCTCGCGCTGACAGGGGTGCTTAGGCGATACTCAGGATAGCATGGCATATGTTGCTTCCGGTCTACTCGAGACCTGGCAGAAGCAACGGAAACCAGGCCAACCCCACCTCGTAGCCGCCTGCATAGATCAAAGGAATCACGGCAGCAGGATGATTGACAACGTCGCCAATGTCAGCTGGAAACAGGGCAACCCAACCCATGGCCCGGACATGTTCAATCTATACAACGGTACAGCATCGGATGTATCTTTGCTGATGACTCAACTGCCGTCCTATCTTCCTTACAAAATCACCGACCACATCGCCGGTGGCGTCAGTTTGGGTGGGCACGCTACTTGGGTTTTACTCATGAACGAGCCACGCATACGTGCTGGGCTCGTCGTAATCGGCTGCCCAGATTATGTACGACTGATGACGGATCGAGCTATTCGGAGTCGACTTCCCAGTTGCATGTCGACCGATCCGCCCGGACGAGAATTTTTAGACAGCAAAGACTTTCCGCCTTCACTGCTAGTCGACCTCGAGGAGCGAGATCCCGCAGGGGTGTTGCTTGGCGAGCTGGACACCGTGACTGGCGATGACCACCTACACATTCCGTCAGCAGCCGAGCAGAAGCGATTGCACATGCTCCTTGAGAAGCGGTTAGCAGGCAAGAAGATCATTTGTGTCGGTGGCGGCAAAGATCGATTGGTGCCGGTGGCATGTGGCGAGCCTTTCATCAATTGGCTACAGCGAGCAGTGGAGCCGCAGAGTGGCTGGGCCACAGACCTGGGAGTCAGTATTGAGGCGCATGTTGACCCTAAAGCGGGCCATGAATTCTCGCTCCCGATGCGGCGGCAGGCAGAGAGATGGCTGTGTGAAGTCCTTGGCGGATTGAACGACGTGAGGAGCAGGCTCTAAGCGCGTACCGGCACCCAAGTGTCGCGTAAGAGCTGGAAGACTTGACTGCGGTGAGTGCTGAACGAACCCGGTCGCGGGCGGCCATTGCAGGAAATGTTTGATCTGCAATGGACTTGATCGTCGCGTAAACGGCGCTACCGAGGCACTGCACGACGGCCTCAATCACGTTCATATCCGTTATGAGACTGCCGCCGTGAAGCTGTGAGCGAGAACGGCAACAATCACCGCGCCACAACCGATCATGTCAGCATGAAGCAGTCTGCGGGGTAGCTCGTTGAATATTACCCGGTGTCCGCAAGCACATTATCAATCAGTATACGCCCAACTCAACGAATGTGAGGACATTGTTCACCATCAGCGCTTCCTTTGTACTCGCTGTGCGAGCGGACTCAGTCGCGACACCGCACAGGAAACCTTCGGATGGCTTAGTCGCCACCAACTATGCCACGCCGTTGACCATGGGCTTGATCGATGTTCCTTTGCCTGGCGAAGAGCGTAAAGCATTCGTCAAGCTTGATCCAGCTGGCTTCTACTTGCGACCTCCACCTGAACCGCACGAGCTCGACGACTTCATCACTAGTGATGAGCAGCTATTCCAGACAATACACATGGGCGCAGCTGTCGTAGATGAGGACAAGTGGGTACTTGTGGTTGATGGCTTGGTAATAACATTCTGAAGCTCCATCCAACACATCTCGCTGACCCTGCCGCATCTAGGTGTCAGTGAATCGTCCGCCCTCTTCTTGGCCCACTGTCTCACGTCTCACAGCAAACGTTCATTCTCCCTTGACCTCTCTGCACTCAAGTCCTTGCCTTCCGCAACCGTAACGGCAGTTCACGAATGTTTCGGCAGCCCCCTGAAGCCTGCGACCACCAATCTCTGGCGTGTAGGCAACGTCGATTGGACCGGCATTCCTCTTCAAAGGATTCTCGATCTCGCACAGCCTCTCTCGTCGGCAAAGTATATGTGGACCGAAGGACTGGATTGCGGGTCGTTCCATGGAACAGAAGCGGACCGGTACCAGAAAGATCTCCCATATCCCATCCCTGCAAACACGGCTCCACTCCTGGCTTATGAGGTCAACGGAAAGCCTCTACGACGGAACAGGGGAGGGCCGGTGAGGCTGGTGGTGCCTGGATACTTAGGGACGAACTCAACGAAGTGGCTTTGCAGAATCTCGCTGCAGGCGGAGCGAGCGCCTGGACCGTTCACCACGACGTACTATAACGTCCCGGTGGCTAATGACAAAGGCCAGGAAACTGGAATGACGAGGCCTGTGTGGGAGATGGATGTCAATTCCATGATCACCTTTCCAGCGCCTGGTGCCACGCTCAAGAGGCGGGAGAATGGGCGCGTGGCGGTGCGGGGCTGGTGTTGGAGCTGTTGTCATGTGCGGACAGTCAAAGTCAGTGTTGATGGAGCGGAGATATGGCGGATGGCAAAGGTGGACAAAAGGACGAAGTTCGAATGGCAGAGGTGGGAGATTGAGTTGGAGATGCGGCCTGGCAGGTGCGAGCTCATCGCAGGGGCGATCGACGAAAGAAACAACGTGCAAGCGATCAGCGGGACGCGCAATCACTGCCATCGTGTGGCATTCAATGTTGTGTAGGTCACTTAGAGATGTCGCTGCGGGCCTTGCGTAGCGCAGCGCCTCCCTAGGCGCTGCTGCTAGGCCGCGGATGGAAATAGTCAAACCTGGCTTGGAGCCACGTTACAAGACTAGACGCGAAGCTGATTAGTACCCAGGTCAATGTGCGAGAAGTCAAAGCATCGCCCGAGGGCCGCGAGGTTTCCATCAACAGCCTGGCGTCGTTGCAAATGAATATGCTCGTAAGCGGTCGTATTGACGACCTGGGGTCGTGAACGTGATGCTCCGATGTGTAGTGTGTACAGCGCATGTATCCATATTGTACAGCGCTCTGCTCGAGCGTAAAAGAGCTGGAAGGAACCAGCTACAGGGTATCAGAGAAATCCTCAGAATGCTTGTCAAGGCGGAGCGCCACCGCCAGTATTCGGCCCATGGTGTCCAGCACCATTCCCATGCCCAGCGCCAACTCCATATGCTCCAGCACTACCGTACACCCCTTATCCACCATACCCTCCAATCGCTCCGACCATCCCCAGTGGCGGCACAGGCGCCATATTCGCCCCCCACACCTGCGCCCGCGCCGCCAAAAATTGCGCCTGCTTCGGCGCTTCCCTCGCCGCATGCTCTTTCGCTTCTTTCTGCTTCTTCAGTTGGACGAGGTTGCCTTTGAGACCCCGGAGATAACGCTTCGCTTCGTTGATTAGGTGTTCGGCTTCGTTGGAGTAGCGGAGAGCCTCTAGCATTGCGCGGACCTGCAGGTTCAAATGTCAGCGAGAGTGAACGGGGAGAATGGGAAGTGGAGGGGACGGAAGGCGTACCTGTGTTTCGGATTGGATGTGTGGACACACTCGTCCAGACCCAAAGTGCGCGATACCACAGAGATTGCAGTATTCCACTCCCGCGAGCTTCAGTGGACAAGCACCGACGGAATGGCATTCGCGACAAGCCGTGCAGTGAATGCCGTTCTCGATATTGGGCAGTATCCGCATTGCACCGCCTCCGGGTGGAGTCGGCAAGCCGTGAGTCGGATTGGTGGCGTGGGGTCGCGTAGAAACAAGGACGCGACGAAAGGAGGGATATTCTGTTTGTGTAAGGTGACTGAGTAAGCTTATCCTGGTCTGTCAAGGGTTGAAATGTCGTTGACGGAGATGTTAAAGAGATGTTGGCGGCTTCAACTTCACTCAGACAAGAGCTTCTCGGGCGATGATGGCTTGGCCTCTGACCTGAGCGATGACGGCGGCTTCTCATCCGCATCATCGCCTGTCAGATCGATGACAGAAACCTCCTGGGGAACAGCAGCAGGAGCGTTGGGCCCTGCTGTCTTCTTGCTCTTGCTCTTGCCCTTCTTGCCAGCCGTGGCAGCAGTCGACGACGCATCAGACTTCAGCACGGAAGTCAAGCCAGCCGTACCACCAATGCCAGCAGACGCCGTCGGATCAAAGTCCAGCTTGAACCTCTTTACAGGCATCTCTAAGGCTTTCGGCTTCGTCTTGAGCGGATTGATCTTCTTCGGCGTAGGCTTGAGCAAAGCGTTCGCCGGCTTCGTTGAGGAGGCCTTCTTACCACCTGGGCTCGGTGCGAGCGTCGATAGGACTTTAGGAGATGATGTCGACTTACCGGCCTTCTTCTTGCCTGTCTCGCGTTCAGCAGCGTCCTCGTCACGCAGAGCTTGGCGCTCTTCGAAAGTCAGGTCTTGGCGATCGCGCTCGGAGCGGTGCTCACCATCTTGCGGCTCATCGTCTACAGCACAAATTAGCAAAAATCCTTACGACAGCAGCAAGGACGAGGTAGGAGCGGCAATTGTTGGTACTCACCACTCTCCTCCGCCTGAAAATCAGTGTCACTCTCATCCCCACTCTTAATCTTTCCTTTCGTTCTCACAACCGCTGGCATCCCATCCACGCCATCTCTGCCCTCACCACCAAGATCATTATAATCCACAGGCCCCCTCACCCTCCTTCCCCTCCCAAACGCCTTTGCCTTTGTCATTGCTTCTTCAGCCGCAACTCTCTCCCGTTCCCGCAGAATACTCGCCCACACATTCGGATCCGGCGCCTGTTGCGCGACCGTTGCACCTGCATCCTCCATCTCATCCCTGAGCGCACCTTGGTCGTTCGCCCAGATCCGCGCGAAAGAAAAAGACATCTCCGCGCTGCGGTCCGCGGCGGCGGACGAGGTGTCTTTCATGTGGCTGCGGTCTAACAGACGGTCGACAGAGGGAGCGTCGTAGATGATGTCTTGTTCGCCGGAGTCTTCGAAGATCTCTCCCGCGCCATGGCGCAGGACAGATACCAAATCCGTCTCCTCGGCATCATCGGCATCCATGCTCTGAATCAATGCATGGTCAAGTGCCAATTTCTTTCTCCCGATCTGCATAATTCTCTCCTCCGCGCTCGCCCTCGTGACCAATTGGAAACATAGGACCTTCTTAGTCTGCCCAATTCGATGCGCTCTGGACAAGGCCTGAATGTCCTGGTGAGGATTAAAATCCGGATCCAGGATAATGACTGTATCCGCGCTCGCCAAATTAATACCAACTCCACCAGCCCTCGTACTCAGCAAAAAAGCAAACAGCGGCGAGTTCGGAGCATTGAATTCGTCGATTCTCTTCTGCTTCTGCAGAGCGCTGATACTCCCATCCAAACGCTGGTAAGCCAGACTCATGCCATCCAGGAAATCTTCAATGATATCCAGCATCTCCAAGAATTGGCTGAAGATGAGTACACGGTGTCCACGCTCGCGAAGAGCAGGAAGTAAGATCTCGAGGAGTTTGAGCTTACTTGAAGCATCAACGAGGTTCCGGTGCGTAGCCGCGATACTTACATCGCGCTCCTCGATGGATCTGTTGTAGACGAACGGATGACACAAGCATTTCCGCAGCTGCATCAGGATGTTGTTCAAGCTGGCCTTTTCGCCATGCTTCGATTTCCCGCCTCCTTCGGCGTTAGTGTCCGGGGCGGCGAAGATGGCTTTCATGAGTTCTGGGTTCTTGGCCAAGATCGTGCGGTAGACTTTCTTCTGCACGATGGTCATAGAGACTGGCACAATGATCTGAGCCATGGGTGGCAAGAAAGTGAGGACCTGTGCTTTGGTACGGCGGAGGAAGAAAGGTCGGATCAGGTCGTGGAGTTCTTTGATCTTTTCTTGGGTGAGGTTCTCGACATCAAAGCGTTCTTCGAGCTCTTCGGCATTGTAGCTATCGTCAAGGAAGTGAAGTAGGTTGAAGAGTTCGCGTTGATTATTCTGCAGCGGCGTTCCAGTGAGCAAGATCCGAAAGGGTGCCTTGAGCGCGCCCAAGGCGGAGTACAGCAGGCTCTTGTCGTTCTTCAACCTCTGCCCTTCGTCAACGACCAAACCCTGCCACGGCACACGGCGGAAAAATTCCTGACAATTGTCATCCGCCGCTGCATCGTAGGAGGTGATCACGATATTGCACCGCAGATCCTTGCTGTTTTCCGGATAGAGTTCATACTGCATGGCCAGATCCCTGCTCTCTTTGCTGCCGTAATATGCCACAGCTCTCAAGGAGGGAGCCCACCTCTTGATCTCGCGCCTCCAATTTGGACACGTCGAATTTGGCACCACGATCAAGAAGGGAAAGACGCCGTGTTCCTGCACCAGCGTCGCAAGGAAGCCAATGATTTGTATCGTCTTGCCCAGGCCCATCTCGTCGGCGAGGATGGCGTTCTTGAGGCTGAACCACTTATAATAGAGCCAATTCAGTCCTTCGATCTGATATTGCATCAGTTGCCCACCGATCAGGTTCTCGGGCTGTTCATGCTTCTCAAGCTTGCTGAAGTCCTGCTGTCTCAGCTTTTCCAGTCTCTTCTTCAAACGTCCAGCAGTCGGCGGACGGACGTAGTGGCCCATGACCCAGTCGTTGTAGGCCGTAACAAAGTCAGTCCAGCGATCGCCATCCTCAGGGCTCGGCGGAGCTTCCCACACAGCGTCCTCATAGCCAAGCCCACGATACTTGATAAGCGCCTTACTGATCTCGCGAATGCGCGCTTTATCCACCTCCTCCGCTCGGATATCAACAATGCTCGTAAAGTTGATTTGTAGTACGAT
>DAHZQE010000298.1:0-4896 GCA_027409005.1 Ferrimicrobium sp.
GCGTAGCCGAGGCCAGAAAAAGCACGGGATACATGGAGACGCTGGGCTACTCTTTGAAGAAGCTCGTCTGGTCGTAGGGCTTTTCGAGAGCACTCAACACACTCCGAACCTAGGCAGGCCCACATGCCGGCTTCCAGTCGATGCAATCAAAAGAACGTGGCCTCCCGTTCGGAGCTAGCCGAGACTAAAGGGCAAGCCGAAAGTCCTGGGAATCCGAGTGGGTGGGGCTTGTCTGGCGGAGACACGAGAGGAAGGCCCGACTTCCGGATAGCGTATTCGACACTGTCGGCCCAGCGGTATATGCATCCTTCCTTCCTCGTCATAGCGACTTCAATGTCAATAATGCCCAACGGTAGAGAGGAAGCTGATTCGCGCGTCCTGTAAGGACCTAAATCCCAAGCGCGAATGACGGACATCATCGAGCTGTAGTCGCACGTTTTAGAGCCTTGGCATTGACATATCCTCGGATTGAACCCGTGTATAGAACATAGAAAGTCTATCTTCAAAGCAGGGACAGATATCCCGCTCGCGTCCTAGATCGACCCGCCTCCAGTCGACGTTCCCTAACACCGGTCATTCCCGGTCGATGCTCAACAATGCACCTTTGCATGCAGATGCAAAATGTCTACGAATCAATTGTGAAACCTCGCGCGTATCTCCTCCTGCGCCGCTCGGCCGTGGTTTCCTCTATGTCATGCGAAGTCGTAACGTCGTTCAAGGTTCGTGCTAGGACCGTGGTTCAGGGACTAGCAAGTGGACTTACCAGGCCGAACGGCCTGCTAGCTCTCCGTCCCTTGTCCACATCCAGCCGTCTCCACATGCCAACGTGACTGATGCCCTCCTCGTCCCACACTCCGAGCTCCGGATCTGTCTCAAATCCAAAGCGCCTCCATAGCTTCTGTATGCCCTCCTGGGCATGTACCAATACAAGCCCTTTCCAATCCAGTGCCGCGCCTCGGTCCGATTCCTGCCGCAGAGACTCAATGACCTCTGGGGAGAGTGCGGGCGTCATCTCGTACGGTTTACTGCGAGCGAAGTGCAGGGCCGTCTCGATCAGCAGCTTCGAGATCCCGGCTTTGCGGAATTCCGGGATCACCGAGAGCCTGCCGAGTTTGATATATGCTTCGTTCTTGTCATGATGTACGGGATGATACTTGAGCGGCTGTCCATTTGCGTCGGTGGTTGGGAGCCTGCGATCTGGCTTAGGGTGCGGTGGTTGAGGTGGAGGAACTAGGCGGATTGTACCAACTGGGACACGTCAGCACAACGCTACGACCACTCGACAGTAACACCACTCACTTGGGATCTTGGTGCTATGGCTTACCCGCCTGGCGGCCTGGTGTGCAGCATTCATCTCGGGCGAGCTTATCTTCGCCGGCACCGAGGCGTATGCCACCCAGTGATACGACCGAGCGTCGTCCTCATCGAATTCGTTCTCCAGTGGCACCTTCTGCTCCTTGACGAAGACCTGCTCTCGCACGATCATGGCATCGATGAAGCCTTGCGGTATGTTCTTGGCTTCATCGGTGGCATCGTTCTTGGGCTGGTCGGTTGGCGGTCGCGTAGGGTCATAGAGCTTCAGGCGATCGCGCAGAGGGACAATGAAGTCGACGAACTCCGAGCGAGTGTTGACCGCCATGGCGTCTCCACTTCGTGCCGATTGGCGAGCGTTCGTGCTGTTGGAGGACCGGTTCTCGATGGGAGTAATGCGACGTATGCCTTAGTCGCAGCGTCTTTGCATGTTTCGATCAAAGACGGCCTTGATTAGCGATACAAATGCATGTGGTGGCGTCGTCGAGATGACTCGATGTTGATGTCTTGGCAGGCTACCGAGCCGGCGGGCAGCCCAGGGACGCACAGGAAAGAGTGACTCGAGATGAAACGAAAAGCCCGCTGCAAGGGTTTAAAGTACCTTGATGTTTATCAACGGCGTGGTATCCGCCCACGTCGCCGCACGCGGCTGTTCCGTGCTCATTTGCATGGACCAGGGCCACGAAGACAGCCGCGCTTCGCTCGATTGGCCGCGGCGCTGCACTTCTCATGAGCTTCCGTGGACGTCCACCTTTTGAGCGTGTTCGGCGGAGCAGCCGGCAGATCGCGACATTTGGATGTTCGCTGCTGCAATTTCGCGGCCTTTGTTTCGATAGCCCCCGCTGTCGTCATTCGCGCGGGAGAGAACTCTCGGCGCGTCATCCGACGCCCGATAGCGCCGTTCGGACAACGAGCCGAACGATGGCGTGCAAGGCCAACCAGTGGCTGTGCGTTGGATGACAGGTGGGGGGGAGGTCGAAGCCATCGGAAATTTGCCCGAAACACACAAGAGGAGGAACGAGGCGGGACGCGGGTGCCGCGTTGCTGTATTCGCCCTGGCGGCTGAGGCCGCTTCATGGCATCCCGTTGTTCGTCTTGTGCCTTGTCGTCATACGAAGACTGGTCGCATCCCAATCCGCCACCGATGAGCGCAGGCCTGGATCCTCGAGAGGTTCATGGATTGGACACACCCGCTCTGCCTCAGTCGGTGTGCTTCGACGCTTTCTCGCACTCCGTCGTGACGACCTGCACGATGGCGCGGAAGGCTTCGAATTCCTCCTGGACAGTCCCGCCACCTGCCGCGTTGGCAAGGTTGATACTGCCACCAACATAGCATGGCTTTCCCGTGCGGCGGACCAGAGCCTTGGCCAGGCGAGTGACGAAGTCTATGGAAGAAGGCTGGCTGTACAGTGTGCTTGTCAGACTCTCTGATGGGTTGTAGCGCTGAGATATTGTCAGTCCGCGGTTCGTAAAACCATTGCTGGGAGCTGCTGGTACGCACGTCTGGCAGCGCAAATACGAAGCTGCCCATAGCGGCGCCTGCATTCCCGGCGTCCAGCGCTGCTGACGCGACCCAGAGCGTGAGGCAGGCCTGCAGAATGTCCAGGTGTATAAAAATCCTGGTCCCGGGGTTGCTTGGAAGGCCGATGGACAGCTCGATGGGAGCATTGACTGCATTTGTGCCATTCGTCGTGACTTCCATGTGGGTCGTGATCTCTGCCATGTCTCCCGGATTCGAAATCGACTGCAATGGTGCTGTGAGTTTGGCACGATATATCATTGTTCGCCAAAGGCCAGAGTTGGAGTGGTGTGCCTGAGGCATCACACTACAGTGGATTTTTCATACTATTTGAGCCGCACAGCAGCCTGTAAACCTACATGACCTCCTCGGAGGGACAACCCATGCCATCCACCTCACGTGAACCCATTGCGGTCGATTTCACGAGCGTAGACACTCGGGAACACCTCATTAGCCTCATGCCAGTCCAGTCCAGCCGTGCGCGCGTCTTCTTACTCCTCAAGCAGACGCAGAAGCTCGACACAAGTAGGGTCGGGATTCTGTCCGCCCTGCTCCGCAAGCCCTAAGTCTACCAGATCGATCTCATGCGTGTAGGAAATGTTGCTGTTGCTGGGTGCGCCGTCCTACAGGATGCGGAGATGCTGGGGATCATCCGCAGCCGCATGGACAAATGCCTCCCTCAGCGCGGAGAAGAAGTCGGATGCTGAGTGTTGGCCAACGATCGTGGATGCAGCACCACGTTCCAGCAACGCTCAAACCTGAGATCGAGCGAATGGGGAAGTAGAAATTCGGTGGGTTGAGCCTGCCCAGCGAGCTCTACAAGCCTGTCTTGCATCTGCACAAATTCTTGCGAGACACTGTGCGCATCGTGCCCTGGAACCATCTCAATGGCAGAGCCAGAAAATAGTTGATTCTATTCTGCAGCCAAACAACATCAGGGATTCTTACCAGTTGTTGATCCAGATCTACAGAACTTGGTGAAGCAACGGAAGCAGTGGGTATGCCGGGTCGAGACGTCCGGCACCGCGAGTGTTCAAACCATCGGCCGAGACGATGTTGTGGGAGACCAGTGCGGCTGCCTTGACCAGCCATTTGCGCTAGCTGTCGCTTCTTGGGTGGAGGCGTGGCAGGATCCTTCTTCTTTCGTTTTCCGCGCGCCTTTGCTTCTCCGCTCCCTGCTGCCTTCCTCTTCTTTCCCGCAGCTTGCTTCAGCACTGGACTCTTGGAGCTCCGACCGGGTCCTCGCTTAAGCCCGAGAGCAGCTTTCGAGTGTTGAGTGGCGGCCTCACACGGCCCCTCATGTTGGAACCAGTGCGAGGTGGCAATCCGACGGCCACACTTGCTGCATTTCTGCACATTCGCCTTCCTCGCAGCAATGCGTTGCTTCCATAGGATTTGGGGACGGTGCAGCCTCACCCGATGGCGCAAGCTCGAAGGCGCTAGCTGAGCGCTGCACTTTTTTGGGCAGGGAATGAGATCTTCTGCGGTTGGCCGTAGGAGCTTAAACATGCCTGTGCATAATCGTGATACTGACGACGTCGGCTCCATCGCCAAGAGTGCACCTCCAGCGCTTCTCCTTCGAGCGATCTGGTGTGAGTCAATACCGCTGCAAATGCTCGTGTATGACCGAATTGTTAATGGCGCTGGCACCACACCCAACAGTGCACTCCTAGGCAGTTTCTTTGGAGCGATCTCGCTTGTGGCAATGCTGCTGCACATGCCCGTGCATTCCCGTAAATGCCAGAGTTGCTGCTGATGTTGGCTCCAGATCCAAGAGAGTACTCCCTGTGTTTGTCTTTGAAGCGATTTCGTTTGGGGCAATGCTGCTGCTCGTGCCTGACAACAGCACCGGGGTCTGCACACTCTAGACCACGATCAAAGACCACATCCATATCGTTTCGTGCCCCTTGCCAGCATCATCCCGCCGTGGGCAATTATACTTCGCATGCCGATCTGCTGTCTTTTCGACCGTGAAGTTTTGGGCATAGTCGAGAGGGCATGGAAAGAGGACTTTGTTCGGGTTGTTTGGACAAGCAGTCTCGCCATGCGTTCTGGCCCAGCTCTCC
>DAHZQE010000310.1:0-3174 GCA_027409005.1 Ferrimicrobium sp.
GGAGAGATGGGACGGTAGCGTAGCCGCAGAGTTTTGCGGCATCGCGTAGCAGTATGCTCCGTCTGCAGACATCATGACATACCATGCGCGCGATACTGCCAATGGCTGGATTAGATGATGCGCCCGTCAAGAAACTCAAACCGCTGGATGTACTGTAGCGGAAGTGGGTGAAGTCTGCTTCGATGCATGTTTGTTCCTCAGTCATACTGTACTGTACCCTATCAATTACTGTTCGCATGTGTACAGCTCAACCCTCGGAGTCCGGTAAATCCTGAGTCCTGTTCAAGTGGCCCAGTACGATTCCCTGAGGCGCTTGTCCTCGTCTTGCAAAACCCCATCGACATAGCACTGGTCGTGCGTACCTAGCTGACGGTCAGCCTCGCTGCACCTGCCAACTCTCCTCACGACCAAGCACTTGCGTCATGCAAGGCGCGCAAGCTGCACCTGAAGCCCCAACAATTCTAAAGCTCTCCCCATTCTCACCACTCCTTCCCTACCGATATTCGCGAGCTTGAGGCTGTATTCAATGTAGCTTCGTATGCCCCTCCATCATGCCGCCACGCTGTAACAGGTAGGAACATCACCATACTATTCCACGGTATCCATCCATCTTCCATCGTCCTGCCCTAGCATGCCACAATGTCGACGGCTACAAACCACCGGCCAAACGGCCACGCCAACAGCCATGCCAAAGCCGAGCCGATGACCATCTCAACCAACGGCAGCCCGAAAGAGCCCCTCCGTGCACGCAGCAAGAACCGCGATGCCAAATACAAACACACCTTCGCCGTCCACGCCACTGCACGAACGTCATGCCTCTCCTCCGATGCCGAATCGACACCCAGCTTCTTCGGCTTCCGCAATCTCATGGGCGTGGTGCTGATAGCGTCCAACCTCCGCCTGATGATCGAGAACTTCAAGAAATACGGCCTTCTCGTCACCCTCTCCGGCTCGCAGATCAACGAAGGAGACTGGAGGAATTTCTGGATCCTCTACCTCCTCACGCCCTGCTTCCTCTTCGTCGCCCACTTGATTGAAGCAGCTGCTGCCCGGTACGCCAAGAACAAAGTCGGCGAGCGCAAGAAAGCGGAGGCAGAGAGGGCGAGTGGGAGGCCTGGTGGAGAGAAGCAGGTGGAGACGCTTGTGCAGAAGCAGAAGCGGTATCTTTTCTCCACCTGGAGGGTGATTGCATGGTGTCATGGGATCAATGCGACGCTGATGCTGGTCATTGCGACGTATGTGGTCTACTATCATATCCACAACCCGGGTTTGGCGACGGTGGCGGAGCTGCATGCGGTGATTGTGTGGTTGAAGGTGTGTTCCTATGCGTTCACGAATCGGGATATGCGGTATGCGTATGTCAATGGGCACGTGTATGGCGAGGATGGGTTGCCGGAGTTGTATAAAAGCTGCCCGTACCCGAACAACATCACTTTGAAGAACCTCAGCTACTTTTGGTGGGCGCCGACATTGGTCAGTACCACTCCCGAATCCTTCGCCCATCATAGCTGATTCGTTGGCAGATCTACCAACCAGTCTACCCCATGACCACCCACCGCCGCTGGGACTTCATCCTCAAACGCCTAGCCGAAGCCTTCATCCTCTTCGTCGTCATCTGGCTCGCCTGCGCCCAATACGCCGTGCCGCTACTCCAAAACAGCCTCGACTCTATCTCCACCCTCAATCTCATCAACATCCTCGAGCGCGTGCTGAAGCTCAGCACCATCTCGCTTGTCTGCTGGCTCGCGGGCTTCTTCGCCCTCTTCCAGTCCGTCCTCAACGTCCTGGCAGAAATCCTACGCTTCGGCGATCGAGAATTCTACGGCGATTGGTGGAACAGCAGTGATCTCCGGAGTTACTGGACGAGTTGGAACAAGCCTGTGACGCATTTCATGAAGCGGCATGTTTATTCGCCGATGGTGGGGAGAGGGGTGCCGCCGACAGTAGCGCAAATTATAACATTCTTGTTTAGTGGATTACTGCATGAGCTGTTGGTGGGCGTGCCGACGCATAATATTCTGGGCGTGGCGTTTGCGGGGATGGTGTTGCAGATTCCGTTGATTTTGTTGACGGATCCGTTGAGTAGGATGAAGGGGCATAATGGGCGATTGGCGGGGAATTTGATTTTCTGGTTGTCGGTAAGTGTGCATCATACTGTATGCTGTGACGGTTGAGCTGACTTGGGATGCAGTTCTGCTTCCTTGGACAGCCTTTTGCGGCGATATGCTACTTCTTCGCCTGGCAAGCGAAGTTTGGCACCCATAACCGGCCAGAGTGGCCACTGGGTTTAGGAGATCTGAAGCCGTAGTTCTGTTCAGCTTCTCTGGCGCTGGCGCCCACGACTACAGCCGCCGCGTTTGCAACGAATGACCGACTATTCATGTAGCACGATCAAACGGTCTACAACTCCATCATCACAAACTCGCTGACCGTTTCCATAGAGTCTTTTCTCCCTTCCAAACTCCATCCAAACCAAACCTTGACCCCTTCCACTTAGTCCCAATGCACAAGCTCCGCATACTGCATCCAATCCCCTCCCTCCTGATCCCTCATTCCCGCCACCCCATAAGCCTTACACTTTCGCGCATTCGGATCCCACGCCACAGCTGCTGCATTCGGATCCTGTCCGCCGAGGTCGATACACTCCCCGAACCCGCCCGCGCGGTCGAAGTTTTCCTGTGAGGTCTCGAGCCAGGGTCCGGTGGGTATGACTCCGCAGGTGGTCGAAGCGCTGTAGGAGTGTTTCTGGTTCTGGATTTGCCAGGCCCACGGGTACGAGCGCGCGGGTTCGCAGTGGTCGAGGTTGGGTTTTGTGCAGGATTTAAGGGCGTTGTCGTGTTGGGGATGAGAGGGCTCGGGGCCGGGAGGGGGAGAACGAGGATGGGTCGGGCCTGGTGATGGTGGGGGTGGCATGGCGTCGGAAGGGGAGATGGTCACGGTGACGGTTTGGGTGGGTCGCTTGCTCGCGGTCGCGGTTATGTACTTGGTTTCTGTGAGAGTGGGGAGAGCTTTAGAATTGTTGGGGCTTCAGGTGCAGCTTGCGCGCCTTGCGTGACGTAAGTGCTTGCTCGTGAGCAGAATGGCAGGTGCCGCGAGGCTGACCGTCAGCTAGGTACGCACGACCAGTGCTATGTCAATGGGCACGTGTATGGCGAGGATGGGTTGCCGGAGTTG
>DAHZQE010000317.1:0-4657 GCA_027409005.1 Ferrimicrobium sp.
TCATCATGGCCTGCGGAACGGGAAAGACCTTTACGTCGTTGCGAATCGCCGAAGAACAAGTGGGTAGGGGTGGTCACGCACTCTTCCTCGTCCCCTCCATCGCGCTGATCTCACAAGCCCTGAAGGAGTGGACCCGGGAGGCACGGCTCCCGTTACAGTGCCTGGCGGTCTGTTCGGACATCGAGGTCACCAAGGAATCCGAGGATTCACACACCTTTGATATTGCACTACCTGCAACAACCAAACCTGAGCGTCTTGCAAGTCACCTGGAGACGGCGAGACTACGTGCCCAAGATATTGATCGTGGCGAGCCGATGTATGTGACCTTCTCGACCTATCAGTCCCTAGATCGAATTCGCGAAGCCCAAGAGATCTATGGCCTTCCAGAGTTTGATCTCATCATTTGCGATGAGGCCCATCGAACGGCCGGAGTCTCAGGGGACACATCAGAATCGTCCTTCCTGCTCGTGCATGACAATGATCGCATCCGAGCCAAGAAACGTCTCTACATGACGGCGACCCCGAAGGTCTATGGCGAGCAAGCCAAGGCAAAGGCTGATGAGTTCGAGCGAGTGCTCTACTCCATGGACAACGAGGCCTACTTCGGCAAGGAGTTCCATCGCCTTGGCTTTGGGGAGGCGGTCTCCAATGGGCTCCTGACGGACTATCAAGTCGTGATTCTCGCAATCGATGAGGCCTATGCTGCCTCGACGTTGCACTCGGTGATCTCGACGAAAGAGTACGAGATCAAACTTCCCGATGCCGCCAAGCTCCTCGGGTGTTGGATGGGACTTGCCAAGATCTCCGATCAACCGGATGAGTTCTCCCGTGACCCAGACCCCATGAGCACCGGCGTCATCTTTGTCAACAAGATCGCGGATTCAAAACAAGTTCAGGCGACCTTTGAGGCCGTCGTCACCGAGGCGATGAGCCAAGGAATCGGTGAGCGTCGGCATCTCCCCAGTGTCGCAATCAAACACATCGACGGCACGATGGGTGCCCTCGAACGGAACAGTGATCTCAACTGGCTCCGAGAAGACAGTGCTGAGTGTCGCCTCCTCACCAATGCTAAGTGTCTCTCTGAAGGGGTGAATGTTCCATCGCTTGATGCGGTCATGTTCTTACAGCCCCGCAAATCTCAGATCGATGTCGTCCAGGCCGTGGGGCGCGTTATGCGCCGAACCGAAGGAAAGAACTTTGGATATGTCATCTTGCCAGTTGTCGTGCCATCCAACGTCGATCCTGATGTGGCGTTGGACAAGAACCTGGACTTCGAGATCGTTTGGCAAATCCTCCAAGCGCTGAAAGCCCACGATGAACGCTTTGAGGCCGTGATCAACAGTCTGTCGTTGGGATCGGCAAAGAACAGGAAGGTTAACGTTATCGGGGTAACTGGTAAGTCCCAGGAACGTGCCCAAAGCCCCTTCCAAGAGACCGTCGAGGGGATCTCCACCCAGGCCTCACTCTGGCCCGATCAGATCGAGAGTGCGATCTTTGCAAGGATCTCAAAGCGCCTCTCATCCGCTAGATATTGGCCCACCTGGGCTGAGGATGTCGCCATTTTAGCCGGGACCTATGAGACGAGAATTCGGGAGGCGAATGTGCGCTCAGAGGTGTTCCAGGCAAAGCTCGACGGGCTCCTTGTCACCCTACAAAACAATCTCAACCCATCAATCGGCCTCGATGATACGATTTCGATGCTTGCCCAGCACTTGGTGACGGCACCCGTGTTTGATGCATTGTTCTCTGAGAGTGAGTTCTCAAAGTCGAACCCCGTTGCCCTCTCCCTTGACGCGGTGGTCGAACACTTGCGTGTAGAAGAGGATACCGATCGAGAGGCTGCTAGTCTCAAGAAGTTCTATGACTCGGTGCGAGACCGTGCTTTAGAAGCAACGACTAGAGAGGGCCGCCAAAGACTCATCCGCGACCTCTATGAGAACTTCTTCAACAAGGCGCTTGAACGCACGACGAAACGAATGGGGATTGCCTACACCCCAATAGAAATCGTTGATTTCTTGATACGCTCGGTGGCCGAGTGGACTGAGATCTACTTTGGGGCGAGCCTCGAAGATGGAGGCATCCACATTCTCGATCCCTTTGCAGGTACTGGCACCTTCCTCGTGCGTCTCATAGAGCTCGGACTCTTAGGCGAGAACCTCGAAGCAAAGTATGCAAGCGAGCTTCATGCCAACGAGATCTTGTTGCTGCCTTACTACATTGCGGCCATCAATATCGAGTCTGCTTATCACTTCGTCGCTGGCGCCACCCAGTATCACCCCTTTGGCGGGATCGTCCTCACCGATACCTTTCAACTTGGCGAGTCTCACGCTTACATGGGCGAGACAGTCTTTGTTGCGAACTCCAAACGCATCGACGCCCAGCGAAGAGCGGCTATCACGGCTATCATTGGGAATCCGCCATACTCAGTTGGGCAGGGGAATGAGAACGAGAACGCGAAGAACCTCGCGTATCCGAATCTCGATCAGCGAGTGGCGGAGACCTATGCCTCCCGCTCTAGGGCCGTTGGTAAGAAGAGTCTCTATGATTCCTACGTCCGAGCCCTACGTTGGGCCTCTGACCGAATCGGCGATTCAGGGATTGTCTCCTTCGTGACTAATGGTGGTTGGCTTCGGGGAGGATCCGGCCAAGGGGTCCGCGCTTGCTTCGAGGACGAGTTCGATGCGGTCTATGTCATGGACTTGCGAGGGAACCAGCGAACTACAAGCGGAGAACAATCCTTGAAAGAAGGTGGCAAGTTATTCGGGCAGGCGAGCCGAGTTCCTGTTACTATCGTCACGCTCATCAAGGGGACTCTCGATGAGGAGGCGCCCCGAGGCATTTTCTATTACGACATCGGCGATTACCTTAGTCGTGAGGAGAAGCTAGCGAAGCTAGCGGGCTTTGAGTCACAAGCCAACACTCCGTGGGTAGCCATTACTCCCAATGAACAGCACGACTGGGTGAACCAACGCGATCAGAGCTGGTATCAACACAAGGAGCTCGTGGGGGGCATCTTTCAGGTTGACTCTAACGGACTAGTCACTAATCGTGATGCCTGGGCGTACAACTCTTCTCAAGAGTCGTTATCCGAGAACATGGGGGCGATGATTGAGGTGTTCAACCAAGAGGTGGAACACTACCAACAGGCGCGACCATCATCGGTTGACGACTTTGTCATCGGTGACGAGACCAAGATTAGCTGGTCCCGGGGACTGAAGCTAGAACTCAAGCGATTCGCAAGTCGGGGAAGACAGCATCACAAGGTTCAAGATGACGCGCTGAGATTAGGCCTCTATCGACCGTTTCTAAAGCAGTGGGTATATTTTGACAAAGTCGTAAATGAGATGCAATACCAGCTCCCTAAGCTCTTCCCGACCCCCGAGGTAAGGAACCCGACGATCCTTGTCAGCGGAAGAGGCGCTGGCAGCTTCGCGGTTCTGGCGACGGATGTGACACCGAATTTACATACTGTTGATACGACCCATGTATTTGCCCGTTATCGATTCGAAGCTCCCGTTCCTAAAGGCGGTCTCTTTGATAGGACGAGCGCTGAGCCCAAACACCACGACAACATCACCGATCAAGCACTGGCCGAGTTCCACGAGACTTATCAGGATACGGCACTGACCAAGGATGACCTGTTTGCCTACATCTATGGGTTGCTGAACCACCCTAGTTATCAGGGAAAGTACAGGGACAACCTTACCAAGGAGTACCCTCGAATCCCTTGGCTCTCAGCCCATCGCGAGATCATTGCTATTGGAGCACAACTGCTTAAGCTCCACATCTACTACGAAAAAGTCGATCCCTTCGAGGTAGAGGAGGAGTTCTCACTCATGGCACCTGAGTGCGACGCACAGCGCTTTCGTGCGACTACCAGCATGGGTCATCCTGGCGGCAGGGCCAAAGGCAAGGCTGGATGGGACCGGACGCGCATTCAGGTCAATGAGTATCTCATGCTCACTGGTGTCCCCGAGCAGGCTTCAGAGTGGATGATGGGTCCACGACCTGCGCTTGAACTCTTCTTGCAACGCATGAGTCCAAGTGTCGACAAGAAGAGTGGGATCAAGAATGATCCCAACGAGTTCTCGGATGACCCAAAGTATGTAGTAGAGCTCACCAAGCGAGTGATAAGGGTATGCGTTGAGACCGTGGAGCTGATCAAGCAGTTTCCGCAATATCGGGAGCTAGAGAAGTAAGTGCCTAGGGTACTTCGGAATCTCGGTCCAATACCCTCTGGCTCCGAAGTGGAGGCGCCTCGGAGTAGTAGGTGGATCAAGAAAGTTGGTCGGTTGCGAGGTCAGCAAGGGCCTCCTTGCTAATACAACCCAATCCGTCCCTCAATCGAAGATTTGGACTTACACGACTAAAGCGGTTTCTATTTGATCCACCGACTTAGTATGATTTCTCATGATTTACTTTTATCGTTCTGGCTAGCGATTTCTAGTCATCATTCTATAGGGTTTTGCCAGACTGGAAACCCAACAAAAACCCAACAACACCATTTCAGTTAGTGCCAAATTAGTTCACGCTGTTGCAGTCTCCCTTCTCGAATAGTGGTTAGAGCAGCCTATATGCAACAAGTTGATACTGGTAGAGGCCGTGTAGAACGAGCTAAATCTACCTACGGATCAGAAGGTTGGGAGTTCAAGTCTCT
>DAHZQE010000322.1:0-5598 GCA_027409005.1 Ferrimicrobium sp.
CGGACACGGCCATTATCCTAGCCATCGCGTGCTCTCGGGGACTACGGTGACTGTACTTGTGGATCTATGATCGTGTCGTTGCCTGCACTCGTATCTGCACTATTGGGTTTGTGGCGCTGATGAGTGTAACTAGCCTTAGTCCGGTGTACATCGGTATTGACGAGGTTGGACGAGGCGCTTGGGCAGGCCCGTTGGCTGTCGGAGCCGCAAGTGGTGACCCGGAAGCTGCAGCGCAAGTGCTTAGACGACGACGAGGTGAAGGGTTCTATGACTCAAAGGCTCTCTCAGCTCAACGACGCGAGGTCGCACTTTCTCAACTTCGCGAGGTAGGCATATCCTTCGCGGTTGGTTTTGCGTCTGCTAGTGAGATAGATACCGTAGGATTGACTCAGGCTCTTGCGATGGCTGCTCGACGTGGCTTACAGGAGCTGACCTCGAGGCTTGCCGAGCCGCGAGATGAACAACTACTGCTTCTTGATGGCAAAACTAACTATCTTGAAGGAGCACGGGTGGAGACGATTGTAGGAGGTGATCGGGTACACCCATTGATTGCTGCTGCCTCGATTGCAGCCAAGGTTGCTCGCGATGGCTTGATGGTGGACCTTGATTTTGAGTTGCCGTACTGGGACCTCAGCTCCTCTAAGGGTTATGGGTCGCGACGCCATCGTTGTGGGCTTGTATGGCTCGGGCCTTCGGTTGAGCACCGGCGTTCGTTTCGACCTGTGCAAGAACTTACAGCGCCAGCCTCTGGTCGGTTTTTCTCTCCTAGGTCGGCGAAGCTAGACTTACTCAAGTGAAGACAGACGAGATGGGGATCTGTGGATGCGAATGGCTCAGCTGTAGGTGTTAGATCCACAGTTGGATGCTAGATCCGGAATCCCGTTGTGGGCTCAGTTGGCCGAAACCCTACGCGATGGCATAGAGGCTGGTAGATTTGTCGATCACTTTCCTTCAGAGCCTGAACTTGTCGAGGAGTTCAAAGT
The DNA here is from genome assembly GCA_027409005.1 of Ferrimicrobium sp. Taxonomy (GTDB): domain Bacteria; phylum Actinomycetota; class Acidimicrobiia; order Acidimicrobiales; family Acidimicrobiaceae; genus Ferrimicrobium. The sequence goes on from DAHZQE010000322.1 coordinate 984, forward strand.
GTCGCGATCGACAGTGCGTGAGGCTATTCGCTATCTGCGTTCAGAGGGCTATCTAGAGTCGCGACAAGGTAAAGGAACCTTTGTGGTTGCAAGTGAGAGTTTTGAGTCTCTGCATAACCACCGATTCTCGCTGGCTGGAAGGATAGCTGAGTCTGGACTTGCCGAGGTCGCCGAGCTTCTCTGGAAAGGCTCGGTAGATGAGCCAATGCTTGCAGATCGACTTGGATTGAACTCCCACCATTTCTATCTCATCGAGAGGTTACGCGGCTCTCAACATGAGCGCTTGGCACTCGAAAGGGCCTATCTCCCTCGAGTAAACGCTGATAGCTTCGAGGGAGTTGACTTAACCCAAGCGGGCTCACTCTATGCAGTGCTGCAATCAGGGACTGGCATCACTGTTACAGCGGGAACCGATGAGGTATCGGCTGCGATGCCTTCGTCTACTGAGGCCAACCTTTTGGGTGTCTCCGTGGATGAGCCTGTGTTGGTGGTAGAGCGCATCACCTACTCTCATCAGGAGATCGTTGAGTTCCGACGGACGATACTTGTTCCGGCGCGAGTTCGCTTTCGTGCCGAGTGGGGTCGCTAGGTAGCCAACCCTAGTAGGTTGAGCGACTAGGATAATAGTTGCAAATGCAATGACTATCTAGTTGCAATGAATATCGAGGTGAGTAATGGGATCAATAGAGCTTGAGCACTCAACTGTGGTGACGGCAACCCAAGGAGAGGGTCGTAGCGAACGACTCCCCGTGCGGCTTACGCATGCTCCAAGCGGTTTGGAGGGCGAAGGTTTCCCTGTCAAGCGGGCCTTTGCTGGCGTGCCTATGTCGGAGCTTGACCCATTCGTCCATATGGATGAGATGGGAGAGGTCGACTATGGTCCGGGCGAACCAAAGGGTACTCCATGGCATCCACACCGTGGCTTTGAGACGGTCACCTACATGATGGAGGGGCAGTTCATCCACCAGGATTCTATCGGTGGAGGTGGAAGCCTGGGACGAGGTGATACCCAGTGGATGACGGCGGGTGCGGGAATTCTTCACATCGAGCGGCCACCCGAGGCTTTGGTTGTCCAAGGTGGTCTTTTTCATGGTCTTCAGCTCTGGGTGAACCTGCCTTCGCAACAGAAGTGGGTCGACCCTCGGTATCAGGATATCGGTCATACGCAGGTTGGCCTTGGGACCAGTCCTCATCGTGATGTTGCGTTGCGTGTGATCGCCGGCGATCTAGGTACTCTGCGAGGTCCAGGCATCACCTATACGCCGATCAACATGGTGCACGCCACCCTTCACCCGGGTGCGAGGTTGTCGTTGGATTGGCCGCGAGAGTTTAATCTATTGGTCTACATAATGGAGGGTCGACTCCAGTTTGGATCAACTCGTATAGATGGCCAAGCCTCACAGTTGGCGGTCTTTGGGGCGGGTGACTATTTTGAGCTCATGAATCCGGGTACGACCGATGCCGAAGTAGTGTTACTCGGAGGACGTCCTATCGGTGAGCCAGTTGCCCACTACGGACCGTTCGTGATGAATACTCGAGCCGAACTTGAACAGGCGATTGCGGACTTCCAGGCTGGAAGGATGGGTCAGATCCCCGTCGCTCACATCTAGCCATCGCTTGAATGTGGTGGAAGCTAGGCTAGCTAGAGAGAGCGACAGGTAGAGGTGATGTCAGGTTGACCAAAGGGTGGATGTCTCAACTCGTTGGAGTTGTGTTGACTCAACGAAAAGAGTTGCTCATCGCGTTGGTCACTGCGATCCTCGGGACGGTCGCTACTCTACTTGTGCCGATCTTTGAGGCAGCGTTCGTCGACTCATTGGGTAGCCATCACGAACAGGTTGGATGGTTGATCGCCCTTATTGGCTTGGCGATCGCCGCCTTCGGGTTGGCCTTTCTTCGCCGATTCTTCGGTGGGCGCTTGGCACTTGGTGTACAGCACTACCTGAGGACGCGTATCTTCAACCATCTTCAGAGGATTGACTTTGCCGCTCACGATACGCTGCAAACAGGGCAACTCGTCTCTGAGGCGAACGCTGATGTGTCGTTGATACAGGGCCTCCTCGCCTTCTTGCCTCGCCTCTTTGGAAATGCTCTCCTCGCGCTTTTGTCTCTCGTCGTGATGGCTGTTGTCTATTGGCCCCTTGCTCTGCTTGTTGCACTATCGCTGGTGCTTATTGGGGCAGCCTCTATTCGTTTGCGTAAGCAGATCTTCCCGGTAAGCCTTATCGCTCAACAGGAGAAGGGAGCCGTCAACGAGGTCGTCGAGGAGACGGTTCGTGGAATCGCCGTTGTAAAGGGGTCTGCACTCGAGGACGTACAGCTAGATCGCTTGCACCAGAGGGCCACCCGGCTCTACCGTGCAAGGGTGGCTACCATCTGGAGACAGGCAAAGCTGCAGGCATTTCTGCAGTTGGTGCCGCTTCTAACTGAGGCGCTGGTGATAGGAATTGGTGGATATGCAGCGATCAACGGACACCTCTCCATTGGCGCCTTCCTCCTCTTCACTACCTATATTGTCGAGCTGATTTTGCCGGTACGCCAGCTCTCAGTGTTGGTTGCACTGTCTGAACAGGCTAGGGCGGGAGTAGAACGTATTTTTGGGCTCTTAGACATCAACCCTGCGATCATTCAACCGGAGAATCCTTACCTTCCTATTCAGGTGCGGGGAGCTATCGAATTCAGTGACGTGCACTTTGCCTATAAACCAGGTGTTGCTGTTCTCGATGGACTCAGCCTCAAGGTTGAGCCGGGTGAGACGATTGCGGTCGTTGGTTCATCAGGCTCAGGTAAGTCGTCGCTTGCTCTCCTAATACCGCGTTTTTATGAACCACAGACCGGGACGATAGCTATAGATGATGTTCCGGTGAACCAGTGGGATCTTGGGACACTCAGGCAGTCAGTTGGCATCGTGTTCGAAGAGAGCTTCCTGTTCTCTGACAGCGTCCGAGCCAATATTGCACTGGGTCGTTCCGATGTCTCTGACGACGAGATAATGTCTGCTGCTCGCTCCGCTCGCGCCCACGAGTTTATCGAAGCTCTCCCTCAAGGCTATGACACGGTCGTAGGTGAACGAGGAGTCCGTCTCTCTGGCGGACAGCGACAGCGAATTGCCTTGGCCCGTGCTCTGGTTGGGTCACCGCCGATCCTGATTCTCGACGATGCTACCTCCTCTGTTGACCCTTCCACCGAGGCTGAGATCTTGGATGCAATTGGCGCAATCGGCGGTGGTAGAACCATGATTCTCATCGCTCATCGTCGCTCGACCCTTCACCTCGCCGACCGCATCGTTCTAATGGACCAGGGTAGGATTATTGCGACAGGCACACATAAAGAGCTGTTGGCCGCAGAACCCCTCTATGCCGAACTCATGAGCGGCGAGACAGAAAGCATCGCAGAGGCTCCAAAGATCAGCCTGGTAGAGGAGGGCTCTCTTACCGAGACCCACCAGGAGGCGTCGTTGACCATCCCACGCCTGATCGATCGCCCGGTCGAGCTTGGTTGGGTTGACGAGCGATTTCGCTTCGGGAGTCTGTTCAAGCTCATCCGCATTGGGGTGATCGTAGGTGCTGTGCTGGTGGCTCTCGATGCTCTCTTGAGCTTGGCCTCCCCGCTTGTACTCAGGTCGGGCATCGATGCCGGTGTCCTGCATCACACACGCTCACTGGTGCTCGAAGCCGCCCTCGCACTAGGGGCTGTGTCGTTACTGGATCTATTTGTCGTGATCTTGGAGCAGGTCATCGCCGGGCTTGCCGCCGAGAAGTTCTTGCTTTTGCTGCGTTCGAGAATCTTCCAAAAGATTCTCCGCCTCGATATGGACTACTACGAGTCGGAGATGTCGGGTCGAATTATGACTCGAATGATTAGCGATGTAGACGCCTTCTCCAACTTGGTGCAGAATGGCTTGATCACTGCGCTGGTCTCCGTCGTCTCATTTGGTCTCGTATTGGTTACGGTGCTTATCATTGCACCGAGTATCGCTCTTGTTCTGGTCGCTAGCCTCCCGCTCACCATCATCGCCAGCGTTATCTTTCAGCGGTACTCGAATCGTGCGTACACCTTGGCTCGTGAGCGCATAGCCGCCGTCAACGCCAACTTCCAAGAACAGGTCTCCGGCGTACGGGCATCGCGGGCCAAGAATCGTGGGCGTGAGGCAATCAATCAGTTCGACTCTCTAAGCAGCGGCTATCGCGATGCACGCATGAATGCACAAAAGGCGATCTCGATCTACTTTCCGTTCCTGCTCATGCTCGCCGATGTCACCACAGCACTGACACTGTTGTTTGGGGGGAGCCAAGTCCTGCACCATACGCTTGCGGTAGGTACCCTGCTTGCCGCAACACTGTATGTTAACCAATTCTTCTCCCCGATCCAACAGTTGTCGCAGACCTTTGATCAGTTCCAGCAGGCGAGAGTGGCTGCACGCCAGATCCGGAGATTGATGGCCCGAGATATATCTATCCATCCGGCCGAGCAGCCGGTTGAGCTCAAGAACATCCACGGTGTCGTCTCCTTTCGCAACGTCACCTTCCAGTATCCTCAGGCGGAGTTTCCTTCGTTGGATGCGGTCTCGTTCGATGTCGCCGCCGGCAATCGTGTCGCCTTTGTGGGTGAGACA